>CACWKM010000232.1 GCA_902761475.1 uncultured Bacteroidales bacterium | reverse complement strand
GAAAATAAGTATGATGATGGCCCATTCACTCTGAGTTACATACCAAAAGAACGGCATCTCACCAAAAAGTCGGCAAAAAAAGAGGACAAAAACGGCAAAAGGAAAACGCCAAGCGATTGATTGACAATCACTTGGCGTTGAAAGCCGTACCCAGAGCCGGGGTCGAACCGGCACGGGTGTTACCCCATTGGTGTTTGAGACCAACGCGTCTACCGATTCCGCCATCTGGGCGATAGCGACTGCAAAGGTACAAATAATTTGAGAATTGGCAACCCCTTTGGGGCAAATATTTTTTGTCGGGGGCGTTTTTTTCTCGTTTTTTGTGGGACTGCGGTCATCGCAGCACCATGGTGGAGCAGTGTGGCGTGGTGATGAACGCGGCGGCTTGCTGCAGTTGTGCCGGCGTGACTTCCATGATGCGCTGCGCGGTGCGCTCAAGCGACGGCACGGTGTTGTGGTAGAGCAGGCTGCGGGCTACGCTCATGGCTACATATTCCGAACTGTCGGCTGCCACGACGAGTTGTCCGCAATACTGTCGCTTGGCGGCCTCGAGGCGTCGTTCGGGCAGGGGGTCGCTTGCCAGCAGCGCGGTGATGTGGTCTATCACGTCGAGGCTGGCACGCAGGTCGCGCGGGTCGCAGCCCAGGTAGATTTCGAGCAGGCCGCTGTCGGTGAACAGCGAGAGGTTGCTCTCCACGGTGTAGACATACCCCCGTCGCTCGCGCAGTTCCACGTTGAGCATGGAGTTCATGCCGGGTCCTCCCAGCATGTTGTTGAGCAGCATGAAGGCATATCGCTGCTGGTCGTAGATGCCTGGCACTCTGGCCCCCACGACGAGATGCGCCTGATGGAGGTCGACGTCGTGGGTGCGGTGTTGCGGCTCGAGGATGGCGGGGGTGACGCGTGGTTGGAAGCGCTCGAGGCTGTGGTGCATGGCGCCATAGTGCCGCTCGGCAAGTCGCATCACCTCGCCGGTGTCGTAGTCGCCGAGCACGAAGAGCACCATGGCCTGCGGCACGTAGTGCGACTTGAGGAAGTCGCTGCACTGCTGCGGGGTGAGCAGTTCGACGGACTGCTCGGTGCCGAGCACGTTGTGCCCCAGTGCCGAGCCGTCGAACATGAGGTCTTCGAGGGCGTCGTAGGCCGCGTCGGCGGGCGTGCTCGCGCTCAAACTCGGCTTGCGGAAAGGTGGACCACATCACCATGTCGGCGATGAGTTCGAGTGCCCGCTCAAGGTGCGGTTGCGGAAACACGGAGTAGAGCATGGTGTGCTCGCGCGTGGTGTAGGCGTTGAGTTCGCCTCCCACGCTCTCCATGCGATTGAGGATGTGCCACGAGCGTCGGTGCGCCGTGCCCTTGAATATGTTGTGTTCCACCATGTGGGCCATGCCGTGTGCCGGCCCCATGTCGTCGCGGCTACCGGCGTCCACGGCGAGACCGCACCACGCCACCGGCGAGGTGGAGGGGATGTGGACGACGCGCAGGCCGTTGGCCAGGGTGTGAGTGATGGGGGTCATTGTGATTGTGAAGTGTTTATAGACGTGTGTCGAGGTGGAGGATGTGCTGGACGAACATGAGTTCGCGAATGTCGGTGCGCAGCACTTCCATGTCGTCGTAGGCGGGATTTTCGCTGCGCAATATCACGCGTGCGGGGTCGGGATGGCGGCGCAGGTACTTCACGAGGCGGAAGTCGTCGAGCAGCACCACGTAGATGTGTCCCCAGAATATCATGCGCGTGTTGGTGAGTTCTCTCACGGCGATGAAGTCGCCGTTCTGGATGACGGGACTCATGGAGTCGCCGCTCACCCTGACGATGCGGCAGTCGCGGTCGATGACCTTGGGCAGATTGACCCATCCGGTGATGAACTCGTCGGCAAAGAGTCGCTCGCGCGGCGCGTTGCCGGCGGTGACGTCGATGTTATAGACCGGGGTACCTTGTCCGCGCGGCGCGGGCACCAAGTCGCCGTGCACCTCGGTGACGTCGGTAGCCACGGGGGCGGCCGACTTGGCGAACGGCAGGTCGGTGCCGTCGACGAGCCACTGTTTCGACACCCCCACGTTGACCACGATGCGGTTGATGAACGCATCGCTCATGGGCAGGTGCCCGTTGAGGTATTTCGACAGGTTGGAGTTGTCAATGCCTATGCGGCGGGCAAATTCCACCTGCCGGCAGTTGAGTTCTCGCATCAGGTACTTGATGCGCTGCACGATGTCGCTGTTGTTGTGTGTCATGTCGATGTGAGGGCAAGGGTAAATTATGGTTGTTGTGCCATCTCTAGGCTGCAAAGTTACCACTTTTATTGTAAATATGCCACAAAATCGATGCGTTTTTTACAAATCGATGAAAATTTGTGGTGACGCGTTGAGCGGAGGTGGCGAAACGGAGATTTTTTTGTAAATTTGTAGGGCGAAATAAACTTGAATAACAAAGAATACTAGCAAACCTAAAGAATCAAAACGATGAAAGTGCTTCACACCAGCGATTGGCACTTGGGCCAGTCGCTATATGATCATGAGCGTGTCGACGAG
>CACWKM010000231.1 GCA_902761475.1 uncultured Bacteroidales bacterium | reverse complement strand
CTCGTTCTTCACGCGCCACAGTTTGTCGCCGTTGCGACGGTCGAGCGCGGTGGTCACGCGGTCGGGCGCCACAATCACCACCTTGTCGGACGTGACCACGGGCACCACGTTGCCGGGGCTGTAAAGTTCATACTTGTTGTCGTTGCACCACTGCCAGCGCAAGCGTCCTGTGCGACGGTCGAGCACGCGCAAATAGGCATCCCATGCACCGAACACCACATCGTTGCCATCGACCACGGGAGCGGCCTGGCAGTAGTTGTTGATGCTGTCGTAGTGCCACAGCAAGCGATGGCGCTTCACGTCCCACGCTTGGAATGTCTTGTAACCGCCCTGATAGAGCACGCCGTCGGCCACGACGCCGTCGGCCACATAAGGCCCCGCCGCGGCATACCCATACTTCACCGCTCCCGTGCGACGGTCGAGCCACAGCAGGCGACGGTCGCTGGTGGGAACCACCACCACATTGCCACTCGCTGCCGGACGGGCAAACAACCCCGCCAGGGTCTTGTGTTGCCACTTCACTTGGTGCGTGCGCTTGTCGATGGCCTTCACCCACCCCAGCGAGTTGCCAAAGTAGAGGTTGTCGCAGTCCACGCCCAAGCGGGTGAAGATGGACGCATTGTCGGCATAGACGCGCTCCACGCTCACATTGCCAGGAAGCGGCACCGATTCCTCGGTTACTGGCACGTCGTAATAGCGTGTGCTGATGGGATAGCAATACTTTAACTCGGGGGATTTTCCCAACTGCTTGTCATAGACGTATATCCAGTTGCGCTCCAGGTTCACGTCGAGGATGGTGTAACCGTAGTTGTCCTTGCCCATGTCGAGCGCGCGCACCATGAGTCCGCTGATTCCCATGGTCTCATACTGCCTCCAAGCGTGATAGTGCCCACATTGGTGAGTAATCACCGGATATTTCTTCAGCACCGCGGCATAGTCCATGTAGTTGTCCAAATCGTCGAGCAGCGGATAGTGGTTCAGGTCTTCCTGCTTGATGTGGCCGTCGCCCATTTTCATGAACGGGCCGCAATTCATTCCCACCACCACCAACTGGCCCATGGTGAACACAAATCGGTCGTTGCCCCACAAGTCGTTAAATGTCTTGCAGGCGCTCTGGCTCCAGTTATTCTCGTGGTTGCCGGGTATCACATAGAGCGGTTTGTCGATGCCGTCGAGGATACTCTTCACATAGCGCAACTGCTCGTCGCTGCCCTGATTGGTCAAGTCGCCCGTCATCAATGCCACGTCGGCGTCCGAGGCATTTATCTCGTCCACCGCCGCGCGCAGTTTCGTGGAGTTCACATTGCCTGGCGACACGTGCACATCGCTCAAAATAGCAAATCGCTGAGCCTGCAGCGGCAACCCCAAGCACACGAGCAGCGCCACCGCCGCAAGCCATCTCTTAAATAATAGGTTCTTATTCATATCACAGTCTTAGTTTCCCCACAAAGTTACTGCAAGTTGAGAGCAAAACCAAATTTATTTGAGTTTTGCCGAGACGCAGCGTAACTTCGCGACCAAAGGGAGCAACGTTACTGCAAACCGAGAGCAGAACAAAATGAAAGACGAAGTTTTTCATTTTTTTTGCCGAGGTGCCGCGTAACTTCGCGACCGCAGGGAGAGGCAAGCACATAAACAAATATGTGCGGCCAAGCACATCAATCTTTCAAGAATGGCGGTTTTTTTATAATTTTGCCTCACGTTATGGAGAGTTATTTGCAGTTAGACAGCATTAGCAAGGCTTTTGGCGCCGACGAACTTCTCACCGACGTCACCTTCAGCGTGGCCGAGGGCGAGAAGATAGGCCTCATCGCCAAGAACGGCAGCGGAAAGACGACGCTGCTCAACATCATCGCCGGCATCGAGTCGCCCGATTCGGGCACTATTGTGACGCGGCGCGGCCTGCGCATAGGCTATCTGCAACAACTGCCGTCGCTCGAGGGCGACACCGTGATGGCGTGCTGCCCCACCAGCCATAGCGACGGCTGGGACGTTGAGCAACAGTTCAAGAAATTGCTCACGATGCTCAAAATCGACGACCTGTCGCAACCTGTGTCGCAACTCTCGGGCGGACAAGTGAAACGCGTGGCACTGGCGCAACTGCTGCTCCACGAGCCACAACTGCTCATCCTCGACGAGCCCACCAACCACCTTGACATCGACATCATCGAATGGCTGGAGAACTACCTCCAGCGCAGCCGCATGACGCTGCTCATGGTGACCCACGACCGATATTTTCTCGACACGGTGTGCAACCGCATCCTGGAAATCGACCAGCACCGAGTGTATAGTTACGACGGCAATTACGACTACTACCTGGCCAAGCGTGCCGAGCGCCTCGAGGCGCAGAGCGTGCAGGCCGAGCGTGCGCGCAACTTGCTGCGCACCGAACTGGAATGGATGCGCCGACAGCCGCAAGCCCGCGCGCACAAGGCGCAATACCGCATCGACGCTTTCTACGACCTGCAAGAACGCGCCGCGCAACGGCGCGACGACAGCGAGGTGCAACTCAACGTGAAGTCGGCCTACATAGGCAAAAAAATCTTCATCGCACACGATGTGAGCAAG
>CACWKM010000230.1 GCA_902761475.1 uncultured Bacteroidales bacterium | reverse complement strand
GCAACGGGGTTATCTCGTCTATATCTCCGTCACCCCACATGAGTACACTGAGCACAGTGACCATTGTGATGGCGAACAAAGTGACGGGGAAAAAAGCAACCCCACCCAAGCGCGGAACAGATCCGTGATGAATCTTACGCTCGTCGGGGCAGTCAAATAACTGTTTCTTGAACGCGAACGAAATGATGCGCGGTATCAAGAACCAGGTGACCAAAAAACTGATGGCAAACGCTAGCGACATCTGCAAGAGAAGTGTTGTCATAAAACTTCGATGTAATCAGGATTAACGTAGGCTAATGCCACCGAGATGACATTTTGAATGGTGATTACAACACGCCGATTTCGTTTGCCTTGCACTTTCACAAAAATTCCTTCCATTCCGTCGAATGTGCCTCCATGAATACGCACCTTTGTGCCTTTGGTTAAATTCAGTTCATGGGGGTGTATAAACATCAAATCTTCGTCGAGGGTGGAAGTCGCGGTAATGAAATGGGCCATCTCGTTGTCGGGAACGATTATCGGCTCATTCTTATTGCCACGCAATGAAGTGTAATACTGCAAAAAGGGATGATGCGACTTGAATTGTTGCAACTCATCACGACCAGCATGCACAAAGATTAGGCTACTCACTGCAGGAACTTGAACCCGCACTTTGCGGCCACGTGTCTGTTTCACCACATGCCGCATCGCCACATAGTTTTCTAGCGAAGCCGCGTCGAGCAATTGCTTTGCAAGCAACTCACGACGATAAGTCGCACGCATGGCATACCAACTGCGAGGCTGACTTTGCGGCGATGCAGTGTCAATTTGTGAGTTTAAGGGGGCCATCAGGTGGCTAAAGTGTATAACCTAGGGGCTTTGCCTACGAGATAACACACTCATTGGCAATTAATTAGAACAATAAGAAGTAGAATAGCAGGCCTTCCAGTCCATTTCGGAACCTATTATTCTAACGTGCAAAATTACTGCTTTTTTGTCACTTATGCAAACTTCTCAACCACAAAACATAATAAATCATAATTTGTTGCAGTTGCAGCAGTGTGCACGAAAAAAAGAGCCGGCAGTTGTCGGCTGCCGGCTCGTCCTATCAAGATTTCGTGTTTTTACATCATGCCGCCCATGCCACCCATGCCTGGGGCGGCTGCGGCTGCGGGTGCCTCCTCGCGTTTCTCGGCGATAACGCACTCGGTGGTGAGGAACATGCCGGCAATAGATGCGGCATTCTCAAGGGCCACACGTGCCACCTTGGCGGGATCAATCACGCCTGTCTCAAAGAGATTCTCATAGCGGTCGGTGCGGGCGTTGTAACCGAAGTCACCACTACCCTCTTTCACCTTGTTCACCACTACGGCGCCCTCAAGGCCTGCGTTGTCGACAATCTGTCGCAGCGGCTCTTCGATAGCGCGCTTCACGATGTTAATGCCAGTGTTCTCGTCGGCATTCTCGCCCTTGAGTTCGTCGAGGGCTTCGATGCAACGAATATAGGCCACACCGCCACCAGGGACAATACCTTCGGCCACAGCGGCGCGAGTTGCGCTCAGGGCGTCGTCCACGCGGTCCTTCTTCTCCTTCATTTCCACCTCACTGGGAGCACCGATGTAGAGCACTGCGACACCGCCTGCCAATTTGGCAAGACGCTCCTGCAATTTCTCCTTGTCGTAGGTCGACTTGGTCACATCGATTTGAGCGCGGATTTGGGCCACACGGTCGGCAATGTGCTGCTTGTCGCCAGCGCCATTCACGATGGTGGTGTTCTCCTTGTTCACCGTCACCTTCTCGGCGGTGCCCAGCATGTCGAGGGTTGCCTTCTCCAGGGTGAGTCCCTTCTCCTCGCTGATGACCACACCGCCAGTGAGGGTTGCGATATCCTCAAGCATTTCCTTGCGGCGGTCGCCAAAGCCGGGAGCCTTCACGGCGCACACCTCGAGCGAGCCACGCAGGCGGTTCACTACCAGCGATGCCAGAGCCTCGCCGTCAACGTCCTCGGCGATGATGAGCATGGGAC
>CACWKM010000229.1:3696-4842 GCA_902761475.1 uncultured Bacteroidales bacterium | reverse complement strand
CACAACACCACGCACAACCGCCTCACCACCAAAAGATTACACAAAAAAGTAGGAACACCACCTGTGGCGTCCGCATAACGCCCTCATTGCCAGCCGTTTTGCAGCGACAAGCGGTTCCGGACGTGCCACGGCACGTCCCTACAGTTTGAGGTGGGATTTCACCGTCGCAGTGTAGGGACGCCACTGTGGCGTCCGCGATAACACCCTCACACCAATTTTTCACATTTTTTCGCCTCATTTCACCTAAAAAAAATCGGCGATTTCCCCACCAATCCCGATAAATAATTGTAACTTTGCAAATTGAACCGAAGTGTGCAACGAGCCGCCACTTTTTAGACGGTCCCGCACCCTCAACAACATCGACATTTACCTACGTTACTATACATTTTTTCATTTTGTAAAGAGTCATGACAGAAAACAAAAAACTGTTCGACATGTTTGCTCCCGTCACTCCCGAGGAGTGGCGCGCGAAAGCCGAAGTCGACCTCAAGGGTGCTGACTTTGACAAGAAAATGGTGTGGCGCACCAACGAGGGCTTCAATGTGCAGCCCCTCTACCGTCGCGTCGACATCGAGGGCCTCAAAGCCACCGACTCTCTGCCGGGACAATATCCCTTCGTGCGCGGCACACGCACCGATGGTGCTTGGCGTGTACGCCAGAACATCAAGGTGGCCGACGTGGCACAAGCCAACGCCAAGATTCTCGACATCTTGAACAAGGGCATCAACTCCCTGGGGCTCAAACTCCCCAAGGACGGCGACGTGAACCTGGCTGCCCTGCTGGCTGGTGTCGACCTGAAGAAGGTGGAAGTGAACATCGCTTGCTGCCCCCTCAAGGCAGTGGAAGTGGCACGTCAACTCGTGGAACTCGTCAAGGGCGCTAAGGCCGAAGAAGAGTTTGAGGGCTCCATCGCTTTCAACCCCTTCAAGCGCATGCTCAAGCATGGTGTGGCATTCCCTGGCGACATCGTGGAGGTGGCTTCCGAACTGCTGCACGTCGTCGAGCCGGTGAAGAAACTCCGCGTGTTCAGCGTGGACTCACTGCTGCTCAACAACGCTGGCGCTTACATCTATCAGGAACTGGGCTACGCACTGGCTTGGGGCAATGAGTGGATGGCCAAGATGACCGAGGCTGGATTTACCGCCG
>CACWKM010000229.1:0-3644 GCA_902761475.1 uncultured Bacteroidales bacterium | reverse complement strand
ATGGGTGTGTCGAACATCTACTTCATGGAAATCGCCAAGTTCCGCGCAGGTCGTCAACTGTGGGCACAAATCGTCAACCAGTACAAGCCCGAGTGCGCATGCGCTGGCAAGATGAAGGTCAACGCCGAGACCTCGCGCTTCAACCAGACGATTTATGACAGTTATGTGAACCTGCTCCGCTCGCAAACCGAGGCCATGAGTGCCGCACTTGCTGGCGTCGACTCCATCGTCGTCACCCCGTTCGACGCTCCCTACAAGCCGAGCGACGACTTCAGCGAGCGCATCGCACGCAACCAGCAAATCCTGCTCATGGAGGAAAGCCATCTCGACAAGGTGGTCGACCCCGCAGGTGGCTCCTACTATGTGGAGATGCTCACCGCATCGCTGGCACAGGAAGCGTGGAAACTCTTCCTCGACGTGGAAGACAAGGGCGGATTTGAGGCCGAACTCAACGCCGGCAACATCACCGCCGCCATCAACGCCACCGCCGCCGCACGCATGGACAAGGTGGCTAAGCGTCGCGAGCAGTTGCTGGGCACCAACCAGTTCCCCAACTTCACCGAGCGCGTGGCCGACAAACTGGGCGAGCGTCCCGCTTGCAAGTGCTGCTGCGCACACGACGAGGAGGGAGCCGTCACGCTCAACCGCAAGCGCCTCGCCAGCCAGTTCGAAGACCTGCGTCTCGCTACCGAGCACGCACAGCGCGCCCCCAAGGCGTTCATGCTCACCATCGGCAACCTGGCTATGCGTCTGGCTCGTGCACAGTTCGCCTGCAACTTCTTTGCTTGCGCAGGCTATGAACTCATCGACAACAACGGCTTCAAGACCGTGGAAGAAGGCATCAACGCCGCTATGGACAAGCAAGCCGACATCGTGGTGCTCTGCTCCAGCGACGACGAATATGCCGAACTCATTCCGCAAGCCGTCGAACTGCTCGCCGACCGCGCCGAACTCGTCCTCGCAGGACCTGAGACCGACGATTTCAAGGCACTGGGCATCAAGCACTTCATCAACGTGCGCAGCAACGTCCTGGGCACGCTCAAGGCTTTCAACGACAAATTGTTAAACAAGTAAACGCTACGGCGCTAACATCACTTTATCATCACTCTACACTATGAGACCAAATTTTAAAAGCATAGATATAGCTAACGAGGCTTTCGGTGGCGAGCACCAGCCTCTTGTGATGGGCGAGACTTGGAAAAACGCCGAGCTGCTCGACATCAAACCTGTTTACACCAAGGCCGACCTCGAAGGCCTGGAGCACCTGGACTATGTGGCTGGCATACCGCCCTTCCTGGGAGGTCCTTACAGCCTCATGTACCCCTTCCGCCCCTGGACCGTACGTCAGTACGCTGGTTTCTCAACCGCAGCCGAGAGTAACGCATTCTATCGCCGTAACCTCGCCTCGGGACAAAAAGGACTCTCCGTGGCATTCGACCTCCCCACGCACCGCGGCTACAACGCCGACAACCAGCGCGTGGTGGGCGATGTGGGTAAAGCCGGCGTGAGCATCTGCTCGGTCGAGGACATGAAAGTGCTCTTCGACGGCATTCCTTTGAACAAGATGAGCGTTTCCATGACTATGAACGGCGCTGTGCTGCCCATCATGGCATTCTACATCGTCGCCGGTCTGGAGCAAGGCGCTAAACTCGAGGAGATGGCTGGTACCATCCAGAACGATATCCTCAAGGAGTTCATGGTGCGTAACACCTACATCTACCCGCCTAAGTTCTCCATGCAAATCATCGCCAGCATCTTCGAGTACACCTCGCAGAACATGCCCAAGTTCAACAGTATCTCCATCTCGGGCTACCACATGCAGGAGGCTGGTGCTACTGCCGACATCGAGTTGGCATACACCCTGGCCGACGGTATGGACTACATCCGCACGGGTGTGAACGCTGGGCTCGACGTTGACGCCTTCGCACCGCGCCTGTCGTTCTTCTGGGGCATCTCCATGAACTTCTTCACCGAGATTGCCAAGATGCGCGCAGGCCGTCTGTGTCGTCTGCTCTGGGCCAAGATTGTCAAGAGTTTCGACGCCAAGAATCCCAAGTCGATGTCGCTGCGCACACACAGCCAGACTTCGGGTTGGTCGCTCACCGCACAAGACCCGTTCAACAACGTGGGCCGCACCTGCATCGAGGCCATGGCAGCAGCACAGGGACACACCCAGTCGCTGCACACCAACGCCCTCGACGAGGCCATCGCACTGCCTACCGACTTCTCGGCACGTATCGCGCGCAACACGCAGATTTACATCCAGCAGGAGACATTCGTCACCAAGGCCATCGACCCCTGGGCTGGCAGTTACTACGTGGAGCGACTCACCCACGAACTCGTGCACAAGGCATGGTCACACATCGAGGAAATTGAGAAACTGGGCGGCATGGCCAAGGCCATCGAGACCGGTGTGCCCAAAATGCGCATCGAGGAGGCTGCAGCACGCACCCAGGCACGCATCGACAGCGGTCGTCAGACAATCGTGGGCATCAACAAGTATGCACTCGACCACGAGGATCCCATCGACATCCTCGAAATCGACAATACCGAGGTGCGCCGCGAGCAAGTGGCTGGACTCGAGAAACTGCGCGCTAACCGCGACGAGGCTAAGGTGCAAGCCGATCTCGATGCCATCACCCATTGCGTGGAGACCGGCGAGGGCAACCTACTCGCACTCGCTGTCGAGGCCGCTAAGGACAGGGCTTCGTTGGGCGAAATTTCCGATGCCTGCGAGAAAATCGTGGGACGTTATAAAGCAGTTGTTAAAACCATTTCCGGCGTGTATTCATCAGAGACAAAATCCGACCCCGACCTTCAACGGGCACGCGAACTCACTGCCGAGTTTGCTAAGAAAGAAGGACGTCAGCCGCGCATCATGATTGCCAAGATGGGCCAAGACGGACACGACCGTGGCGCCAAGGTGGTAGCCACTGGATATGCCGACTGCGGATTCGACGTCGACATGGGACCCTTGTTCCAAACTCCCGAGGAGTCGGCACGCGAAGCCGTCGAGAACGACGTGAACGTGCTCGGCGTATCAAGCCTCGCAGCAGGACACAAGACGCTCATCCCGGCAGTCATCGCCGAACTCAAGAAACTCGGTCGTGAGGACATCATCGTCACGGCAGGAGGTGTCATCCCCGCTCAGGACTACGACTTCCTCTATCGTGCCGGTGTGGCAGCCATCTTCGGACCTGGCACTTCGGTCATGAAGTCGGCCATCGAGGTGATGAACATCCTCCTCGACAAGGAAGGCTGATAACTCACACACACCATCTCCAGTGGGCAGGCGGCAACAGCAACCTGCCCACTGCCTTTTTTCACCCCCCCAAAAAAACCGCCCCCAGCCCATCCTCTCCAGTCCTCTCCCATCCTCTCAGTCGCAAAAAAACCGAGGCAGGTATTTCATTTTGCAAGCGATTTTTGTAACTTTGTAACTTGAATTGAAAGTATTGACACCATTAACGAAACGATAACGACTATGTCACAATGGTTTGAATGTAAAGTGAAATACGACCGCAC
Organism: uncultured Bacteroidales bacterium; assembly: GCA_902761475.1. Taxonomy (GTDB): domain Bacteria; phylum Bacteroidota; class Bacteroidia; order Bacteroidales; family Muribaculaceae; genus Sodaliphilus. The sequence goes on along the minus strand of CACWKM010000229.1, from coordinate 119 downwards.
CCTCGAGAGCGGCGACGTCGCCTGCGTGCTGAACGAGCCGGGCTGGTGGTGCATCCAGGCCTCGAGGCAGGGCGCGCCGCTCAAGGGCCCCGAGGGTGAGCCCTCGCCCTTGCGCGTGA
>CACWKM010000228.1 GCA_902761475.1 uncultured Bacteroidales bacterium | reverse complement strand
CGACGGTCTCGCCGATGGCAAGCTAACCTACACCCAAGCCAACGCCAAGGTGATGCAACTCGCCGAGGTGTGCACTAAACTCAACAAGGAAGACCTGAACAAGGCCTTTGGTGAGATGCTCGACAAGCAGGCCGCTGGCCTCTCGCTTGACAAGCAGATGAAAGTGTATGGCAGCGCCACCACACCCGAAAAGCTGGGCAAGGCCCTAAAAGCCGACGCTCAAGCCCCTAATGCCGACAAAGACTTGATAAACCGACAAGTTGAAGCACTCAAGAGCATTTATAATGCCGAAGATTACAAAAAATTTATTGATTCTTATAATAACGACTGATTATGCACGACTACAATTATTACCTGCGCCTCGTGGAAGGGGCCGTCAACAACATAAACTATCCCGCTCAGCCCGCTAACCTGTATGCACCCATCGCCTACACAATGAGGCAAGGTGGCAAACGCGTAAGGCCCGTTCTCACCCTCATGACTTGCGAAGCAATGGGTGGAGACCCTGTAAAAGCAGTGAACGTTGCTCTGGGAATCGAGCTGTTTCACAACTTCACGCTCCTTCACGACGACGTGATGGACCGTGCCGACTTGCGTCGAGGACAGCCCACAGTGCACCGCAAGTGGAACGACAACGTGGCAATACTTAGCGGCGACACTATGCTCAACATGGCAGCACGTGCCATTTCGCAAGTTGACGACGACATCGTGCGCCCAATGGTCGACCTGTTTAACGACACAGCCATCAAGGTGTATGAGGGTCAGCAATATGACATGGACTTTGAGAAGCGCAACGATGTTACAGTCGACGAGTATATGAAGATGATTCGTCTCAAGACATCGGTGCTGCTAGGTTGCGCGTGCAAGGCTGGTGCACTTGTGGCACACACCGACGCCGAGAACGCCGACTCAATCTACAACATGGCGGTGAATCTGGGACTAGCGTTCCAGCTCCAGGACGACTACCTCGACGTGTGGGGCGACCCAGTCACCTTTGGCAAGGAGATAGGCGGTGACATCGTCAACAACAAGAAGACATTCCTGCTCATCAACGCTATCGACCACTCGGCAGGCAACGATGCCATCGAGCTCAACCGATGGCTCAACGACACTAGCTCGCCCAAGCAGGAGAAAATCGCAGCTGTGACAGCCCTCTACGAGAAACTCGGCCTCAAAGACCTGGCGCGCAACGCTATCGTAAACTATTCGCACAACGCGCTCGACCTATTGCACGAGACTAAGATGAGCTATGATGCCTACAAGGTGTTTGAAGGCATTATCAACCGTCTCGTCGATCGCGAAAGCTAGTTCTCAGTTTTTAGTTTTATGCTTGACTCGCACAGCCACATATATTGCAGCGATTTCGACGAAGATCGCCGCCAGGTGATAGTGCGCGCCCAGGAAGCTGGCGTGCGGCACATCATCCTGCCCAACGAGAACTTGCCGAGCGTGGAGCAGCTAGTTGCTGTGCGAGACGCATGGCCAGGCTATATTTCTATCGCTCTGGGGCTGCATCCCGAGGACGTTAATGGCGATTTCGAGAGTCAACTCACAGCAATGCGCCCACTGCTCGATGAGCATCATCCAGTAGCGGTGGGCGAGATTGGCATCGACCTATATTGGGATGCCACATGGCGTGAGCAGCAAATGCAGGCCCTCGACATCCAGCTGCACTGGTGCAAGGAACTTGACATCCCGTTCATTATCCACTGCCGCAACGCGCTCGACGAGATTCTGAGCGTGATGGACAACTTTGGCGAGCCGCTGCCGCAAGGCGTGTTCCACAGTTTTACAGGCACTCCTGAGGAAGTGGAGAAAGTGCGAGAGCGTGGCGACTTCTATTTTGGCGTTAATGGCATCGTCACTTTCAAGAAAAGCAACGTCAAGGACATCCTGCCTGTGGTGGGGCTCGACCGGCTGCTGCTCGAAACCGACTCGCCTTATCTGGCTCCTGTGCCCAACCGAGGCAAGCGCAACGAGAGTGCCAATATTCCCCACATTTGCAACTTCATAGCCAATTACTTG
>CACWKM010000227.1 GCA_902761475.1 uncultured Bacteroidales bacterium | reverse complement strand
AGCAGGAGCACCCGGGCCGGTTCATGTTTTGCGCCGCCCTACCCTTGCCCGACGTGGAGGCGGCCATCGACGAGGTGAAATATGCTTTCGACACATTGGGGGCCGACGGCATCAAGTTGGCAACCAACGTGTGCGGGCAATACCTCGGCGCGCCCGAACTCGACACGCTCTTCGCGGTGCTCAACGAGCGACATGCCGTCGTCATCTTGCATCCGCACCGCCCAACGCCAGTGAATGACAAGGTGATAGCGCAGACGCCACTCGCCATGCAGGAATACCTCTCGGAGACCACACGCGCCGTGACCAACATGATTAGCCGCAACGTGCTCGCACGCTACCCCAACGTCAAGGTGGTGGTGCCGCACTGCGGGGCCTATCTGCCCCTGGCCGTGCCGCGCATGAAGTCGCTGGTGCCCGTGATGCAGGCCAACAAATTGGTGGGCGACATCGATTGGGAAGCCAACCTCGGCGCACTCTACTACGACCTTGCCGGGGCACACTCGCCCGAGGTCATTCGCATGATGCTCACCATCACCACGCCCGACCATCTGCTCTACGGCTCCGACTATCCCTACGTCGCCCCACAAGTGCTCACGCAAGGGCTCGCAAGGATGAAGCAATACCTCAGCACAGAACCCGACCTTGCGCCGTTCAAGGACATGATACTGTGCAAAAACGCCATGTGGCTCTTTGGCATGACGGGCGAGAAACCGGCAGCGCTTGCGCCCGAGGCCGGAAAGATGATTGTGCGCATCGCCGAAATCGAGGTCTTCCCGCAGCATCTTGAGGAATACTTGGCGTTTGCCAACGAGGTGGACCGACTGAGCGTGGAGCGCGAGCCAGGCGTCATCTGCCTGTTCCCCATGCAGAGCGCCGACAACTCCGCACACATCCGCATTCTCGAAATCTACGCTTCGGACGACGCCTATCAGGCTCACCTGAAGACCGACCACTTCCTGAAGTACAAGCAGGGCACGCTCCACATGGTGAAGAGCCTGAAACTTCCCACCATGCAACCGCTCGACCCCGAAACGATGACGACCATATTCAAAAAAATGAGATAAGATGAGAAGAATCACAATCATGTTGGCGACACTCTTGATGCTGGCGCCACACATTAAAGGACAGAATATGACACTGACAACGAAACAACAGGTCCTCGTGGCTATTGCCGCCTGCGAGGCCAAGGGAAACATCGAGGGGCTGAAGATTGCCCTGAACGAAGGATTTGAGCAGGGACTCACGGTGAGCGAGGCCAAAGAGGCGCTCTCGCAACTCTATGCCTACACTGGATTTCCACGCTCGCTGAATGCGCTCGGCGCACTGCAGCAGGTCATCAAAGAACGCACCGAGGCCGGTAAACGCACCGAGGCCGGGCGCGAGGCCGACCCGCTGCCCAGCGACTACGACGCGCTGAAACAGGGCACCGAGGTGCAGACACAACTCGTGGGCGGCAAGCCGTTCACCTACTCCTTTGCGCCACAGACCGACTATTACCTCAAGGCGCACCTCTTCGGCGACATTTTCGCACGCAACAACCTCTCGTTTGCCGACCGCGAAATCGTCACCGTCTCGGCCATCTCGGCGCTGCCCGGATGCGAGCCGCAACTGGTGGCACATGTGTCGGGAGCAAGAAACATGGGGGTGAGCGACGAAGCGCTCAAGGCATTGCCGGCCCTGCTCGAGAACAAGGTGGGAATGGCCGAGGCCGAGCGGCTTCGTGGAGCGCTGGGCACCGTCTTCGGCGACGGCCATAGCCCCGTGCACACCGTCGATTTCTCCGTGTGGCCCAAGGGCGAGCCCAACACCGCCTATGCGCAGTATTTCACCGGCAACAGTTACTTGGCACCGATGGAGGGCGGCGTGGCCAACGTCACCTTCGAGCCGCGCTGTCGCAACAACTGGCACATCCACCACAAGGCCGTGCAGGTACTCATCTGCGTCAGCGGTCGTGGCTGGTATCAAGAATGGGGCAAGGAAGCCGTTCCAATGACTCCCGGCACCGTCATCGCCATCCCTGCTGAAGTAAAAC
>CACWKM010000226.1:4034-5644 GCA_902761475.1 uncultured Bacteroidales bacterium | reverse complement strand
GCCGGGCACTGCTCAAAGGCGACCTCGACGGCGACCACCACATCTCAAGGGCAGAAGCCGACTCGCTCAAGTCGCTGAATCTCACGGCATATCGCACCGATATGTTCGTTGTGCAAACCTACGAAGACCTCGCCTTGTTTCCCAATCTGGAGAAGCTCTGGCTGGGCGAGACAAATTTGGAGACCATCGACTTGTCCAAAAATTGGAACTTACAATTCGTCAACGTCGAAAGCGACAACGTGAAGACCATCATCCTCGCTGTGGGCTGCACGCCCAAATTGGCATACCCCATGCACAGCGGCGAGCTGCTCGTGAAGCGAGTGTTAAATCCCGACGCACCGGGCGCGATGTTTTTCCAATACTAAAACCGACCGACCATGAAACGAATTATCCTTACAGCCTTGCTTTGCTTGGCAACAATGTCAATAAATGCGCGGATTCCGCAGCCCAGCGACCCTGTATGCGCCTTTTGTGGTGTGGATTTAAAGAGTCAAGAACCTCACAAACCCGGGTGCAGGTATTACCAGGCGCCCGATGATGAGTCGGAATCCTCTTCATCATCTTCGAGCACATCAACGTCAACGCCCGGTTCCACCAAGCTGAAGGATTACACGCCGTTGCCTGAGGTAAAAAGCAGGCTTGACGTTTCGCCCGACAGTTATAACTTGATGTATCAAGCCGGTGATGGAGAGAACATGGTCACCTGCCCTGTCTGCGGCAGTGTGGCTCATGAGGGATGGTGCCCCTATGCCATATTACAGAAGATGGCAAAGGATGCGAAAGCCAAAGCATTAGCGGCAATCACACCCGAAGAACGCAGAAAGGCAATCATCGAATTTCATGTGTGTGAGGATAATTTACGTGCTTCCTTTGTCGATAACATCAAGAAATATAGGAAAGAGTGGGAAGAAGCCCGGCAACAATCACATGCCACATCTCAGAGCAGTGCCACATTAACGCATACTGTCACACCGGGGGCGTATATCGCCCAACACTACGACAAGGAACTGACTTTCGGGAGCGACTTTGCACGTGCCCTCGGAGCCACCATGCCCAATGGCGAGGAGCGTTGGATGCTTACCAAATCTAATGGCGAGGAAGCGGGCCAGTTCTCCAAGGTGGAATTTGTCGAAGCAAGCGGCATAGACCAGTACATTCTTGTGCGTGACTTTAACGGCAAGTGGGGCATTCACAGCCGGGGAGGAACCAAGTTGTGCGAGCCCAAGTTTGAGAGCGTCAAGATGTTATCGACTATAGTCAATGAGATTGGGGGTAAAGAGGTGGTCTTCGATGTGACGATGAGGAACAATGGCGGCGTACTCCAGCACGGCATTTACAACCCTGGCATCGAAGAAATGAACCAAGGCTTTGGTGAGCACAAGAATCCCATGCCCATCCCGTGCGAGTACGACTATGTGGAGTTGATTGACCGCAGTCCAACGTATGACGGCGTGCTGGCCAAGGTGAGGAAAAATGGTTTGTCGGGAGTTATCGGCACCTTCAACGGCACAGTTGAGATTCCCGTGGCCTACACTTATATCAACACTTACTTCACGCTCAAGGGCGGCATGTACCTGCTCGCGGGTGACGGCAATCGCATGGGCGCATAT
>CACWKM010000226.1:0-3994 GCA_902761475.1 uncultured Bacteroidales bacterium | reverse complement strand
ATGGGCGCATATCACGTGGGCGATGAAGTGGAACTGGTGGTGCCCGTCACCGAGGGCTACACCCTTGACAAAGTGAAACGTCTTATCGCTGTAATAGAAGAGGAATGAAAACTTTTATAATGGCTGTTATAGCCTTGTTTGCCTTGCAGTTGATGGCTACGCCAAGTCCAGAGCAGATGTATGATTCGCTTGACAAGGACGGCAAATACCGCCAAATGCAGGAGCAGTTGGACCAGGTGATTGAAAAGAGCGAGCAGGCCGAGAAAGAAAAGGCTACCAAGCAACAGATTGCGTTGTGGGCGGCCCTCGCCATCGGCTTTATACCGCTCTACGCCATCGGCAAGCAAGTGCTCTCAAAGCGCACTTGGGAGGAAAACCCAAGTGGCACACTCCAGGCATTAGGCATCGCCCTTGCCGGGGCAGTAGCGCTTTTTGGACTGAACTACGGCATTTTCTTGCTCAAAATTGAGTATGGCAGCAGTTTCAACTCCGTGATGGCGGTGGCACTGGTGCTCTTGCTCACCATCGCCGCCATTTATGTGGTAAGGAAAAAGTAACCACGTAGATAAACGTATTTAACGAATCACACGGATTTTTGCCAATTACATCGAAGACGCTGGCAATAAGGACGTTATCACGGACATGCCACGGCATGTCCCTACACTTAACGGCGCAATCCCCACCCCAAAAATGCCTCGTGCAACACGCAAAAATCCGTGTAATTCGTTGTTTTTATGCCCTATTCATAATTCCTAATTCCTAATTCCTAATTGAATAATTCCGTGAAATTCGTTGTTTTTATGCCCCAGCCCCAATTCCTCATTCCTAATTCATAATTCATAATTGAATAAATCCGTGTAATTCGTTGTTTTTATGCCCAATTCATAATTCATAATTCCTAATTCATCATTCATCCTTAGGGTTTTGTGTTAACAGATTTTTATAATCCAGAAAAAATCGCTATATTTGCAAACGTGCTCTAGCGAGAGCGCTGACATCATGGCAAAATGAGTACTGACTCTTTTCTGAACCAAACTGCGACCTTGGTAAGATGAGAATAGAGAGTTCAGGGTTTCACCTTATTACAAGATATAATAATGGTGTGGACCGACGTTTCATCTATTCTCAACGGTTGTCGCAGACCAGGTTCAGAAAGTGAAATGTCTTGAGTCCACACCTTTTATTTTTGTATCACAAAGATAAAACTAATACCACCAACGGCTCAAGTAAAAATGTTTCATTTGCTATCAAAAATGTTGCATTGAAACAATTTTAACACCTTAAGAACTAATTCTTACATTTTGCTGCCCTACAACCGTTTATCTTTGCAAGAAAAATATTTTAATTAACTAATTTACTAATCAAAACCTAGCAAGAATGAGAAAATCTAAAAGATTTCTATTGAGCTTAGTTCTCATGTGTTTGTGCAGTTTACTGACGTATGCACAAACCGAGATCTCCGGCACTGTGGTAGATGAGACGGGTGAAACCATCATCGGCGCATCAGTGGTTGAGAAGGGTACCACCAACGGTACGGTGACCGACTTTGATGGCAACTTCACCATCAAAGTGAATCCCGGAGCAACTCTCGTTTTCACTTATGTGGGGTGCCTCAACACCGAGATGCCCGCAAGTAATGGCATGGTTGTCACGATGAAGGAGGATGCTATTTCTCTCAACGAAGTCGTGGTGACGGGTTATACCACGCAGCGCAAGTCGGACCTGACTGGCGCCGTGTCGGTGGTTAGTGTGACCGATCTGGCTAAGCAGAACGAGAACAACCCCATCAAGGCCATGCAGGGCCGCGTGCCGGGCATGAACATCTCGGCCGATGGTAATCCTTCGGGCGCCGCTACGGTGCGCATCCGTGGTACGGGTACGCTCAACAACAACGACCCGCTCTACATCATCGACGGTGTGCCCACCAAGGCTGGCATGCACGAACTCAACGGCAACGACATCGAGAGCATCCAGGTGCTCAAGGACGCAAACGACATCGAGAGCATCCAGGTGCTCAAGGACGCAGCATCGGCTTCTATCTATGGTAGCCGCGCTGCTAACGGTGTGATTATCATCACCACCAAGGCCGGCAAGAACGGCAAGGTGAAAATCGACTTCGACGCCAGCGTGTCGGTGCAGACCTACGCGCACAAGATGAAAGTGCTCAACGCCAAGGAGTTCGGACAAGTGATGTGGCAAGGCTATGTCAACGACGGTCTGGACCCCAACATGAATGGCTTGGGCTACCACTACGACTGGAAATATGATGCCAACGGCGTTCCCATGCTCAACGGCATCACGATGAACAAGTACTTGGATCCGGCTGGCATCACGCCCGCTGCCGACACCGACTGGTTCAAGGAGACCACCCGCACCGGTCTGGCACAGCAATACAACCTGTCGCTGAGCCATGGCACCGACAACGGTACGGCCTTCTTCTCGCTCGGTTACTACAAGAACAAGGGTATCATCAAGCAATCCGACTTCCAGCGCTTCTCGGCTCGTATGAACACGAGTTACAAACTCATCGACATCGGCGAGCGCAAACTGATTACTGTGGGTGAGCACTTCACTGTGAACCGCACCAACGAACTTCAGGCTCCTGGCGGATTCCTGGAGAACGTGCTGCAGTTCAACCCCTCGCTGCCGGTTTACACCACCACCGGCGAGTATGCTGGCCCCGTGGGCGGCTATCCCGACCGCGAGAACCCCGTGGCACGCCTGAACCGCAACAGCGACAACCGCTACACCTACTGGCGTATGTTTGGTGACGCGTTCATCAACATCAACCCCATCGCCGACTTGAACATCAAGACGACCTTTGGTATCGACCGCATCTTCACCTATCCTGTCACCGAGGGCACCGTGGCCAACCCCACCAACGCCGTCGAGTCGAAGCAGGAGCACTGGACCAAGTGGATGTGGAACGCCATCGCCACCTACAACCTGGAGCGCGGCAATCATCGCGCCGACTTCATGGTGGGTATGGAGCTTAACCGCGAGGATGACTCGTGGCTCGCTGCCAAGGCCTACGAGTTTGCTGTGCTGAACCCCAACTACATGTGGCCCAATGCCGCCGTTGGCGAGGCCGAGGCCTATGGTCTGGGCGAAGGCTACACGCTGGTGTCGTTCTTCGGCAAAGCAAACTACACCTATGCCGACCGCTACCTGGCCAGTTTCACCATTCGTCGTGACGGTTCGAGCCGCTTCGGTCGCAACAACCGCTATGGTACGTTCCCCTCGGTGAGTGCCGGTTGGCGCATCAGCGAGGAGTCGTTCATGAAGGGCCTGGAATGGCTCGACAACCTCAAGTTGCGTGCTTCGTGGGGACAGACTGGTAACCAAGAGATTTCTAACATCGCCCGCTACACGCTCTATGAGAGCAACTATGGCGAGGCCGGATTTGGCGGACAAAGTTACGGCACCAGTTATGACATCGCCGGCACCAACGGCGGACAGACGCTGCCGAGCGGTTTCAAGCGCAACCAGTTGGGCAATGACAACCTCAAGTGGGAAACCACCACTCAGACCAACGTCGGTTTCGACTTCGGCCTGTTGCACAATGCACTCTACGGTTCGTTTGAGTGGTACTACAAGAAAACCACCGACATTCTCGTGAACATGACCGGTATCGGTGTGATGGGTGAAGGTAGCAGCCAGTGGATTAACGCTGGTGAGATGACCAACAAGGGTATCGAGTTGAACCTGGGCTACCGTGGCTCGGCAGGCGACTTCAAGTATGACATCGCCGGTAACATCGGCACCTATCGCAACAAGTTGGTCAAGGTGCCTGGCACGCTGGCCACCGATGGTACTTATGGCGGCAATGGCGTGAAGAGCATTATCGGTCACCCCATGGGGGCTCAGGCCGGCTACATCTACGACGGCATCTTCAAGAGCCAGGAAGAAATCGACAACCATGCCGTGCAGAATGGCGCCGGCATTGGTCGCATTCGCTGGAAAGACCTGAACAACGACGGCGTGATTTCCGAGG
>CACWKM010000225.1 GCA_902761475.1 uncultured Bacteroidales bacterium | reverse complement strand
TGGAAAGACTTTGTTATCATCTTGGAAGATGCTGGCACGGGTGGCGGCGGCACGTCGGGCGTCAGGGGCGACGTGAACGGCGACGGCGTGGTGAGCGCTACCGACATCAGCATCATCGTGAACATCCTCGCCGGCCTAGAGCAATGAGGAATTATGAATTAGGAATTTCTACCACCCCCAGTGAAATTGACCTGTTCGCTTGCGCTCGCACGGCCAATTTTACTGGGGGTTACTCAGCGGGCGCCCTCCGGGCGCTACGGCGTTGTCACGGACATGCCACGGCATGTCCCTACACTGGGCTGCGTGTATCCCCACCCAAAATGCCCCGTGCGTCGCAAGACAATCCGTTTAATTCGTGTAATTCGTTGTTTTTTTACGGTCGCAAGCGCGACAGGGTTCACACATCCTTTGGCGGGGCGCTATCGTTGGCAGAAGGCAGTGAAGTTGCAATTCTTGCAATGCTTGGCATTGATGGAGCACTGTGTCCAGCGTCCGTCGGGCGAGAGCAAGGTGTTGAGCGTCTGTCCCATGTGCTCGGCGAATTGCTTCTCGAGGTCGGCAAAGTCTGGGTCGCCGCACACAACTTGCGTATCTTTCTTTAACAACACGCCGCTTTCTTTCATCTCGCGTATTTTATAGATGTGTGGCTCGATGATGCCGTCGTAATTGTGGCGTGCGCGGTAGGCGGCGCAATAGAGCAAGAGTTGGAGCACAGCCTTGGGGCGCTTTTCGCTGTCGCCGTCAAACAGTTGCTCGATGCTTGTGAATGTGGTCTCGTCTCTGCCGGTCTTGTAGTCGATAATGCGAAGTGGCCCTGGCACGTCATTGATGACGATGCGGTCGATGCGGTCGGCCTTGAAGGTGAAGCGCACCTTCGTGCCGTTCATGTCGAAACTCGGCAATTCCTCGCGCTCTTCGCAGGTCTCCATCAGAAAATAATTGTCGGGGCTGTCCTTCAGCAACTCGATGTCGTAGTCCAGCACTCGGCGCACATAGGTCTCCACGGTGCTGAGCATGAGCAGCGCCTCGCCGGTGAGCGGCGTGCTGGCCGGGCGGCGGCAATACACTTCGTTGATTTGTGCGATGGCCTCCTCTTGCAGCGCCTTGCGCTTAAACTGCTCAATCATGGCCGCGGTGATGCGTCTGCCACCTTTTGTGCCGTAGAGTTTCTCGAGCGTGTTGTGGACGATGGTGCCGAACTGCGGGCGGTCCATGAAGTCGCTGGGGGCATTGTCGCCAGGAAGGTCGTGAATATACTGGAAATAAAAGCGCAGCGGGCAGTTGATGTAGGTGTTGATGGTACTTGCCGAGAGCCACTGCGCCTGCTCGGGTTGTGCGTCGGGGCCGAAACGCTCCATCGCCACGGTTCCCGTGTTCACCTCAACGGTGATGTCCTGCGTGGGGACGAGTGGCACTTGCACTTGCTCTTTGGCAATCTTTAAGCCATAGACACGTCGCAACTGTTCGATGTAGCGCGACGGCTCGTTGCTGCCTAAACCGCTCGTAGAACTGTTATAGATGAACGTGATGTGCTTGGCGCGCGCAATGCCGCGGTAGAAGTAGTAGGCCGCGACGGCATCGGCATGCGCTATGGTGGGCATGAGTTTGTCGGCACGCATATAGTTGGGAATAAACGTGCTCAAACTGTGCCGACTGGGATAGGTGCGGTCGTTCATCGACAGCATCACCATGTTGTCGAAGTCGAGGCACTGCGTCTCGAGCACGCCCATGAGTTGCAAGCCCAGCAACGGTTCGCCGGTGAAGGGGATTACCTCCGACGAGGTAATGCGGTCGATGAGGAAGAAGATGGCTTCGTCGCCCAACGAGGTGAAGATGTCGGCGCATCGCTCCAGCACGTGGCGGAGTTGTTGCAGCGCGTTGACATACTGCTGCATGAATGCGCATTGCAGCGGCAGGGTGTTGTCGTCGGGGTCGCGCTCTATGTGTTGCAGTTTGCGGTCGTTGGGAAGCCCTTTGTTGTAGAGATAGATGGCGTCAGCAATGAAATAGACTTTCGGCCGTTTGACGAGACATTTGATTTGCATGAGGATATCCTC
>CACWKM010000224.1 GCA_902761475.1 uncultured Bacteroidales bacterium | reverse complement strand
AGATATCGACCACACCGGCGTTTTTTTCTCCCTCGCGATCCACAATCACACCCTTGAGGTCCACCAAACCATCGTCGATGTAGTGGTTGAGCATCATCAGTGCGAACAGGTCGTCGGTAGAACTGCCAAAATCCGAGTCGAGGATAATGTTCACTGGCTCGCGTTGCTGCTGCACGGTGCGCAGCGTGGGTTGCTGCACACTGGTCGAAGTCTTGCACGAAGTGGCTCCGGCAAGCATGAAAGCCACCATCACCACAGCAACGGCCCATTGGTTGAATGTCTGTTTCATCGTTTTGGTCATTCGTTAGGATAAGATTATTTCTTTGTCTTAGTGGTCGCCTTCTTGGCCGCAGGTTTCTTGGCAGCATCGGCCTTCTTGGCAGCAGGTTTCTTTGCGGCGGCTTTCTTGGCAGGACGCAGACGCAGAATCTGCACCGAGCGTGCCGGCAAATACAACTTGAGCCAACCCAGATGCGAATCGTGATACAACTCGTCGTGCTGCGTGACGTGCGTCACCGTCTCGTCGATGTTGCCATAGCCGCCGTAGCGCGGGCTGTCGCTGTCCATCACGCCCTCATACTCGCCCTCCGGGGCCAGCATACCATAGTCGACAAACGACTGCGTGGGGCTAAAGTTGAACACGAACACCAACTGGCCGCGCATGTAGGCGAGCACCTGATCGTCGTCCTTGTCCCACAACTTGCGGATGGGCAAAGCCTGGAAATTGTGCGTGCCGCCTATCAAGTGCATCACGTCCTGGTCCCAAGCGTTCAGGAAGCGATATTTCAAGTCCTCGCGGTCCACCAGTTCCCACTGGCGACGCGCGTACTTGTAACTCCAGCCGTTGCCGTCGCGGGGGAAGTCAATCCACTCCGGATGGCCCCACTCGTTGCCCATGAAGTTCAGGTAACCGCCATTGATGGTCGAGGCGGTGACAAGGCGAATCATCTTGTGCAGCGCCATGCCGCGAGCCACCACGCCGTTGTCGTCGCCAGTCATCATGTGCCAATACATTTCCTTGTCGATGAGGCGGAAGATGATGGTCTTGTCGCCCACCAGCGCCTGGTCGTGACTCTCGGCATAACTGATGGTCTTCTCGTCGGCACGACGGTTGGTGAGTTCCCAGAATATCGAGGTGGGCTTCCACTGCTCGTCTTGTTTCTCCTTGATGGTCTTAATCCAGTAGTCGGGGATGCCCATGGCCATGCGATAGTCAAAGCCTATGCCGCCGTCCTCGAAGCGACGTGCCAAGCCCGGCATGCCGCTCATCTCCTCGGCGATGGTGATGGCATGAGGATTGATTTGGTGGATGAGCACATTGGCCAGCGTGAGATAGGTGATGGCGTTGGTGTCCTGGCCGCCGTCATAATAGTCGCCATAACTGCCAAAGGCCTGACCCAAACCGTGGTTATAGTAGAGCATCGAGGTCACGCCGTCGAAACGGAAACCGTCGAAACGATACTCCTTAAGCCAGAACTTGCAGTTGCTCAGCAAGAAGTTGAGCACGGCATTCTTGCCATAGTCAAAGCACAACGAATCCCATGCCGGGTGCTCGCGACGATGGTCGCCATAGAAGTAGAGGTCGTAACTGCCGTCGAAGCGTCCCAGTCCCTCCACCTCGTTCTTCACGGCGTGGCTATGGACGATGTCCATAATCACCGCTACTCCAGCGGCGTGGGCATCGTCGATGAGGTGCTTCAACTCCTCGGGCGTGCCAAAGCGGCTCGAGGCGGCATAGAAACTCGACACATGGTAGCCAAACGAGCCATAGTAGGGATGCTCCTGGATGGCCATAATCTGGATGGCGTTGTAACCGTCGGCAATGACGCGCGGCAGCACCAGGCGGCGGAACTCGTCGTAGGTGCCCACGCCCTCCTTGTCCTGAGCCATGCCGATGTGGCACTCATAGATGAGCAGCGGAGCGGTGTTGGGGACGAAATCATCCACCTTAAAGGTGTAGGTCTCCTCGGGATTCCACACTTGAGCCGAGAAAATCTTGGTGTTGTCGTCTTGCACCACGCGGGTGGCATAGGCGGGAATGCGCTCGCCCTCACCACCGTCCCAATGGACGCGCAACTTAAACAAGTCGCCATGCTTCATGGCGCGCTCGGGCAGACGCAACT
>CACWKM010000223.1 GCA_902761475.1 uncultured Bacteroidales bacterium | reverse complement strand
TTGTCCTCGCCCTCGTCGGCATCGTGCTCGAGGTGACCCACGTCGGTGATGTTGCGCACATAGCGCACCTTGTAGCCCAACTGCTGCAGATGGCGGAAAAGCACGTCGAAGGTGATGGCGGGACGCGCGTGTCCCAGGTGCGGATCGCCATAGACGGTGGGGCCGCACACATACATGCCCACATGGGGCGGCGCCAGCGGCACAAACAACTCCTTGCGCCGCGTGAGCGTGTTATAGAGGTAAAGTGGTGTCATTGCTCGGTAGAATGGCTGGTTCGTTAACGAAAAAACAGAGGTCTCAGGCTTGTCCTTTGGGGGTGGGGAAACTGATGGGACCATTGCCAGAGCCTGCCGTGCGCGGGAGAATTTCGCCATAGGCCATCTCATACTTCTGGATGTTTTGCTGGAGCGCGGCAAGCAGTTTCTTGGCGTTCTCGGGCGTCATGACGATGCGGCTTTGCACGCGAGCCTTGTTGGTGCCCGGCGACAGCAGCAGCATGTCGAGGAAAAAGTCGTTGGCACTGTGGGCGATGAACGCCATGTTAGAATAGCGGCCCTTCATCTCCTCGGCGGGAACTTCGATTTGAATCTGATTTTTGTTTTCGTTGTCCATAGATTTATAATAATGTGTTTGGTTGTTGTCAATGTTGCGATTTTGCGATGTCGTGCGTGGTGCGCCCGGGATTCACCTCGTCGGCGATGTGTAGCCTCATCACCTGGCACGAGGGCCGCTGCCACAAGGCGTGCACGTCGATGGAGACGTAGCACTCGCGCCACTGCATGGGTTGCGCGTCGAGCAGGTTGTGCACGAGATAGCAGTGCACGGTGTCGGCCGCGATGGTCGCGCTATCCACCACCAGCGCCACGCGTCGCGCCTTGCCGGTGTATTCCACCTGACAGTGGATATTGATGTAGCCCCCTGTGCGCCACAGGCTCCTGAGCCTGACGGGATGTTGCGTCCAGTCGCCGCCGCTGCGCCATGCTGCGCGCAGCACGTCGCTGATGACTGGTGTGGCGGCATGGGCGGTGACGTGCATCGCGCCACCCACCGCGCCCGAGACGGGCGTGTAGCGCAGCAGCATGCGTGTGCCGGGCTTCACGTCGCTGGCCACCACGCTTTGTGCGGCGGTCAACGCGGTGCTCGGCGCGTCGTCGCGGCCCACGAGGGTGAAGCGACTGCCGCCCTGCGCATCGACGGGGCCGTCGTAGGTGACCAGGTCGAGCAGATAGTGCGTATAGGCCGGGTCCACGTCGTCCTTGTCGCTGCACGCCGTGAGCGCCGCCACCGTGAGGGCGACAACCAGGAGCACGATGTGTGTGAAACGTCGCGTCATGGCTGGTCAGGGGTGACGATGCGGCCGTCGTTCATGTGCAGCGTGCGGTCGGCCTGTGCCGCAAGTTGCTCGTCGTGGGTGACGATGACAAAAGTCTGCTTGAACTCGTCGCGCAAGTCGAAAAAGAGGCGATGCAGTTCCTGCTTGTTGGCGGTGTCGAGGCTTCCGCTGGGCTCGTCGGCGAGCACCACGGTGGGTTTGTTGACCAGTGCCCTGGCCACCGCCACGCGCTGCCGCTCACCGCCCGAGAGTTCGCTGGGCTTGTGGTCGAGGCGCTCCTTGAGGCCCATGTAGTCGAGCAACTCCTGTGCGCGACGCATGGCCTCGCTGCGCGCTGTGCCGCCAATGAGCGCCGGTAGTGCCACGTTCTCAAGCGTGGTAAACTCCGGCAGCAACTGGTGGAACTGGAACACGAAGCCGATGTGGCGGTTGCGGAACTGCGCCAGCCGCGAGGTGCTCAATGTGGTCACGTCCACACCGTCGTAGCACACCGTGCCCTCGTCGGGACGGTCGAGCGTGCCGATGATTTGCAGCAGCGTGGTCTTGCCCGCGCCGCTGCGTCCCACTATCGACACCACCTCGCCCTGCTCGATGCGCACATCCACATGGCGCAACACCTCGAGCGTGCCATAGCGCTTCACGATATTCTTCACTTCAATCATTTCGACCTACAAAGTTAGTGCAAGCCGAGCGCAAAAGCAAAATTTATTTTGGTTTTGTTGAGGCGCAGCCCCTGCCGCAGCATCGCAAAGAGGATGAAAAACGAAAAAATTGTGGTTTTATTTTTTAGTTTTAAGAAT
>CACWKM010000222.1 GCA_902761475.1 uncultured Bacteroidales bacterium | reverse complement strand
GACCAGGTCCTTCTCCTTGGCATGTTCGCCCACTACCTGACCGCCATACACTTCGTCTTGCGGGAAGATGAAGAATCGTCCGCGGTCTTGCAGTTTGTCGATGGCGTAGGCGTAGGCCGTTCCGCCTTCCATGGCGATGAGCGAGCCGTTGGTGCGACGGATGATTTCGCCCTTCCACGGCTCGTAGGCCAGGAAACGGTGAGCCATGATGGCCTCGCCGGCACTGGCGGTGAGCACGTTGGTGCGCAGGCCAATGATGCCGCGCGACGGAATCTTGAACTCCATGTGGATGCGGTCGTGTTGCGTCTCCATGAGGGTCATCTCGCCCTTGCGACGCGTCACCATGTCAATCATCTTGCTCGAATATTCCTCGGGCACGTTGATGGTGAGCGTCTCGATGGGTTCGCATTTCACGCCGTCAATCTCCTTGATGATGACCTGCGGCTGTCCCACCTGCAGTTCGTAGCCCTCGCGTCGCATTTCCTCGATGAGCACGCTCAGGTGCAGCACGCCACGTCCGAACACCAGCCATGCGTCCTCGCCCTCGGTGCGCTCCACGCGCAGCGCCAGGTTCTTGTCGAGTTCGCGCATCAGGCGTTCGTAGATGTGGCGGGAGGTCACATACTTGCCGTCGCGCCCGAAGAACGGCGAATCGTTGATGGTGAACAGCATCGACATGGTAGGCTCGTCGATGGCGATGCGCGGCAGGGGCTCGGGATTGTCGACGGCGGCAACCGTGTCGCCAATCTCAAAGCCGTCGATGCCCACGATGGCGCAGATGTCGCCGCTGCCCACGCTCTCGGCATGCTGTTGTCCCATGCCCTCAAAGGTGCGCAGTTCCTTGATTTTTTGCTTCACCACGGCGCCGTCGCGCTTGCACAGCATCACGTCCATGCCGTCGCGCAACTCGCCACGATGCACACGCCCCACGGCGATGCGGCCCACATAAGAACTATAGTCGAGCGAGGTGATGAGCATCTGCGCGTCGCCCTCGATGACCTGTGGTGCGGGAATATAGTCGATGATGGCGTCGAGCACCGCGGTGATGTCGTTGGTGGGCTTGCGCCAGTCGGTGCTCATCCAACCGTTCTTCGCGCTGCCAAAGATGGTGGGGAAGTCGAGTTGGTCTTCGGTGGCATCGAGGTTGCACATGAGTTCAAACACAGCCTCCTGCACCTCGTCGGGGCGGCAGTTCGGCTTGTCCACCTTGTTGATGACCACGATGGGTTTGAGGCCTATCTGAATGGCCTTTTGCAGCACGAAGCGGGTCTGCGGCATCGGTCCCTCAAAGGCATCCACGAGCAGCAGACAACCGTCGGCCATGTTGAGCACGCGCTCCACTTCGCCGCCAAAGTCGCTATGCCCCGGGGTGTCGATGATGTTGATTTTGTGACCCTTATAGTTGATTGACACATTCTTGGACAAGATGGTGATGCCACGCTCTCGCTCCAAGTCATTGCTGTCGAGAATTTGTGTGCCCATCTCCTGGCCAGCGCGGAACAAGTTGCCCGCAGCAAGCATTTTGTCGACCAGTGTTGTCTTGCCATGATCGACGTGGGCGATGATGGCCACATGACGAATGTTCTGCATATATATTATATAATGTATAGAATGTCGTTTTTTGGCACCCGAAGTGCCGCCATGTGAAAATTGCGACTGCAAAATTACTCATTTTGTGTGGCACTGCAATAATTTTTAAAGTTTTTTACTTGTTGTGCTTGTGTAATTTGAAAAAAGTGAGTAATTTTGCAACCGCAATTTTGCGAAACGATAGAAAATCAATTAAAAATCAGCAATAACAATGAAACGTACTTTTCAACCCTCGAACATTCGCAAGGCTCACAAGCACGGTTTCCGTCACCGCATGAAGACTGCTGACGGCCGCAAGGTGTTGGCTCGTCGCCGTGCCAAGGGTCGCTACAGCCTGAGCGTGAGCGATTCCGTCAACAAGTGATGTCCGCGTGAAATTCCCCCTGCTGCAATCCCTGTGGCTGACGGGGAGCAGCAATGAAACATAGCCGTCGCAGAGTGGTGCGGCGGCCTTTGTTGTATAGCCAATTAGGAATGTGGTGTCCGTGATAACGCCCTCATTGTGAGCGTCGAAGACGCTTGGCGCATCGAAGATGCGACTTTG
>CACWKM010000221.1 GCA_902761475.1 uncultured Bacteroidales bacterium | reverse complement strand
AGGCCACCAAGGACGACCCCCGCAAGACGCGGTTTGGCAACATCTTGCGCCACACCAGCATCGACGAATTGCCGCAGTTCTACAACGTGTGGCGCGGCGAGATGTCGATAGTGGGGCCGAGGCCGCACATGGTCAAGCACACCAAGGAATATAGCGAACGCATCGACAAATACATGCTGCGCCACACCATCAAGCCGGGCATCACCGGTTGGGCACAGGTGCGCGGTTACCGCGGACAGACCGACCAGTTGTGGCAGATGGAGAAGCGTGTGGAGTGCGATGTGTGGTATGCCGAGAATTGGAACTTCCTGCTCGACCTGAAAATCATCTTCCTCACCGTGGTGAATGTGTTCCGTGGCGACAAGAACGCCTATTGACACCTTTCTCCTCACCCCCATGAATGACCTCGAACTCAAGCGGGAAGCACTGCGGCAACTCAAGACGTTCTACGGCTACGACAGTTTTTACCCTCTGCAGTGGGAAATCATCTCTCATGTGATGCATGGCGGCGATGCCGTCGTGCTCATGCCCACTGGTGGCGGCAAGTCGCTGTGCTACCAGTTGCCGGCGTTGCTGAGCGACGGCTGTACCATCGTGGTGTCGCCGTTGCTGGCGCTGATGAAAGACCAGGTGGACGCCTTGATGACTAACGGCATTCCGGCAGCCGCCATCAACAGCCAGCAGACCGACCAGCAGAACCGCGACATCGTGGAGCATGTCTATGCAGGCCACATCAAGTTGCTCTACATCTCGCCCGAGAAGTTGCTGAGCGAACTCAACCTGTGGGCTAGCAATATGCGTGTGAGTCTCATCGCCATCGACGAGGCGCACTGCATCTCGCAATGGGGGCACGACTTCAGGCCCGAATACACCCAACTCGCGGTGCTCAAGGAGCGGTTTCCCGCGGTGCCCATCATGGCGCTCACCGCTACCGCCGACCGCCTCACGCGACAGGACATCGCACGCCAACTCAATATCGAGCAGGCCAAGGTGTTTATTACTTCCTTCGACCGACCAAACATCAGGCTCAACGTGCTGTCGAATGTCACCGGCCGTCAGAAACTGCGTACCATCATCCAGTTCATCGACCGTCATCGTGGCGAGAGCGGCATCGTGTATTGCCTGAGCCGAAAAAGCACCGAATCGTTGGCCGAGAAACTTCGTGCCGCCGGCATCAACGCGGAGGCTTTTCATGCGTCGATGGCCATGCAACGCAAGACCGACGTGCAGCAGCGATTCTTGAACGATGACCTGCAGGTGGTCGTGGCCACCATCGCCTTTGGCATGGGCATCAACAAGAGCAACGTGCGATGGGTCATCCACGCCAATATGCCCAAGAACCTGGAGTGCTACTACCAAGAGATTGGGCGTGCTGGGCGCGACGGCCTGCCTGCCGAGGCGCTGATGTTCTACTCCTTTAGCGATGTGGTGACCCTCACCAGTTTTGCCCAGGACTCAGGGCAAAGCCAACTCAACAAGGACAAGTTGCGACGCATGCAGCAGTATGCCGAGAGTGGCATCTGCCGGCGACGCATCTTGCTTAGTTACTTCAACGAGAACTATGACCACGACTGCCACAACTGCGACGTGTGCAGCAATCCTCCCGAGCGCATCGACGGCACGCGCTTGGCGCAGATGGCCATGAGTGCCATCGTGCGCACGGGGCAGCATGTGGGTGTGAACATGATTACCGACATATTGCGCGGAGTTCGTAATGCCGAACTCACAGCCGCTGGCTATGACCGTCTGCCCACCTTTGGGGTGGGGCGCGACTTGTCCTATGCCCACTGGAATGCCTATATGCTCCAGATGCTCCAAATGGGGCTCATCGATGTGGCCTATGAGGAGAACCGCCATCTTCGCGTCACCGACTATGGCCGCGAGGTGCTGCGAGGGCATGCCACGGTGGAGTTCACCAAGTTTACTTTCGAGAGCCTTCGCCGCCGCAAGAAGCAGCCGCAACAAGCGCCTGCTGTGGTGGAGAAGACGCCCGACGAGGCTCTTTTCGAGACGTTGCGCCTCACGCGCCTGGCGCTCGCTCGCGCGGCTGGCATCCCGCCTTATCAAATCTTCAGCGACAAGGTGCTGCGCATCATGGCGCAGGAGCGCCCCGTCAACCAAGCCCAATTCTCGGTGCTCTACGG
>CACWKM010000220.1 GCA_902761475.1 uncultured Bacteroidales bacterium | reverse complement strand
GCATTCCCGGGAGATCATCAAACGCGGACTGGACCTGGGCGTCAATTTCTACGATACGGCGATCGGGTATCAGAGCGGGACCAGCGAGCAGTATGTCGGACGGGCGCTGCGCGACTTCGCAAAGCGCGAAGACATCGTGGTCGCGACAAAGTTCCTGCCGAGGACGCAGGAGGAAATCGCGAAGGGCATTTAGGCGTTCTGAGTCCATCACCACACGGCAATACGGTTCATCAAGTAATGGTCGAGCAGAGTCATGGCTGTCATGGCTTCGACGATGGGTACGGCACGCGGCACCACACACGGGTCATGACGCCCCTTGGCCTTCAAGGTCACAGTATTGCCATCGCGGTCTATGGTGGTGATATCGCGCATGAGGGTGGCTACTGGTTTAAAAGCGACCTCAAACCAGATGTCCTCACCATTGCTGATGCCTCCCTGGATGCCCCCGGAATGATTGGTCGTGGTCTGTACGGCACCATCGCGCCACACGAATGTGTCATTGGCTTGACTACCACGCATTGCAGCGAACTTCCGTCCGCAGCCCATGTCGAACGACTTTGCGGCATTGATACTAAGCATGGCAGCACCCAGCATGGCATGTAATTTACCCGCGACAGGTTCGCCCAAGCCAGCGGGCACGCCCTGCGCCACACAAGTGACCACACCGCCCAGGGTGTCGCCCTGCTGACGGGCCGTGGCGATGGCTTCTATCATTTGCTGGGCTGCATGTTCATCGGGGCAACGCACGATGTTGCTGTCAACAAGCGAGAGGTCTAAAGCATGGTATTCCTCATCGAGGGTCACAGTGCCCACTTGCGATGTGTAAGCCACAATCTTCACGCCCAACGAATTGAGCAACTGCATGGCGAGTCCACCTGCCACCATGCGCGCCACTGTCTCGCGGGCACTGGCACGCCCACCGCCACGAGGGTCACGAAGACCATACTTTGCTTCATAGGTGTAGTCGGCATGCGACGGACGATAACAGCGCGCCATCTCGTCGTAGTCGTCACTACGATGGTCGGTGTTGCGCACGATAAAGCCTATGGAGGTGCCCAGCGTCTTGCCTTGATAGATGCCCGAGAGCAGTTCCACCTCGTCGGCCTCGTTGCGGGCAGTGGAAACTGCCGACTGCCCCGGACGGCGGCGAGCCACGAAACGCTGAAGCGCGGACTCGTCAATCGCCACGCCAGCCGGCATGCCGTCAATCACGCCACCCAGCGCCTTGCCATGCGACTCGCCAAAACTTGTGAGGGTGTAGAGCGTTCCAAATCGATTGTTCATATCTTTTCTTTTTTTATTTCTTCAAGATTCAAGTGATGTCGGCCACGGTGGCGCCCACATATTTTATCAAGTCGGCGGGCGCAATGCGGAACTGCAAACCGCGCTGCCCGGCACTCACATAGATGTAGTCATACTGCTCACAGGTGTGGTGAATGAAGGTGGGAAACGGCTTTTTCATTCCTATGGGTGAGCAACCGCCCCTAATGTAGCCTGTGGTGGGAAGCAATTCTTTCATGGCGATGAGGTCCACCTTTTTATTGCCACTCATCTTGGCGGCCTTCTTCAAATCCACCTCGTCGCATCCAGGTATCACACACACAAAATGCCCCGTGCGCTCGCCGTGTAGCACAAGCGTTTTGAACACACGGTGTATGTCCTCCCCCAGTTGCGCTGCCACATGGTCGGCAGCGAGATTGCTCTCGTCTACTTTTCACCGACATAACGTAATATTTTATGCAAAGTTAACTATCTTTGCACAAATTTTGAAGAAAACGTCTATGAAAAAATTTCTCTTTGCCGCGTTATCGGCGTTTGCCCTCATCGCAGGAGCACAAAGTCATGGTGTGTATGGGTTCAACATTGAGAATGTGATGAACTTCATTGCTCAAAGCGAGCGCACCCTCAAACCCTCTCAGTGCGCCATGATTGGCAGTGGCACCATGTTGGCAATGACCAAAAATGCAAAGGCCTACCGCAAGATGCTCGAAATCGCCGAGCAACGCATCGGCAATCCGCAAGACTCGCTCTATAACGACGAAATCTACATCGCCATGTTACAGCATGCCGTGGACAGTTTTGCGTTGGCCCCCAGCGAGAAAGCACGGCCCCGCCTGTTGCTGGACAATGCGCTGAAGAATCGCTTAGGCACGATGGCCACCGACTTCTCCTATACCACGCCCGACGGCAAGCAGCACAAGTTGAGCGACCTGCAAGGCAAGGTCACCCTGCTCTATTTCAACGACCCCGACTGTGACGCCTGCGCCACCGTGAAGGAACGCCTGGCCACAAGCGACGACATCGCACGCCTGTCACAAGCCGGCAAACTCCAAGTGCTGGCCGTCTACACAGGCAACGACAAGAAGGCGTGGGAGAAGAGCAAATTTCCAGCAATCGCTATCAACGGATGGGATAAGAACGGAGCCATCGAGCAAAACGAACTCTACATCATTCCAACGATGCCGCTGTTCTACCTCATCGCAACCGACGGCACGGTGGTGATGAAAAATGTGATTAGTCTTAACCGCATTGAACGGGCATTGGGCATCATCGAACAAAACCCCGAGGCAACAAGCAAAGAATTGGTGGACCTACTCTTTAATCTTTATTAAGAGATAACGGGTGTCGGTGTTGGCCACTGCAAAGTGGCTACTGGCTCGCAAGCCCATCACCCACAGCACATGTCCGTCGGCCACAAGCAGGCGGGCATTTTTCTTTTGCCATTCGTTCCATTTGGCATCGGCAAAGAGGTCGCTCACGAGTTTGCTTCCACGCATGCCATAAGGGGTCATGCGGTCGCCCTCGTGCCAGTTGCGCACCACCACTTCTTTGCAGTGCAACACATCGAGGGAAAGTGCGATGCGCTGGCGGCTATTTACCTCACCAACAAGCAATTGTCCCTCAACGAGTTCGGCAGTAAAGGGCCAATTCTCTTGTTGGCACAAGTCATTAAGATTTATTGATACTGGATGAACATCGGCGTCTGCGGGAAAACACACGATGCGCTCGCGGTCGATGCTCATGGTGTAGTCGCGGGCAAAAAAGTGCGTGCCCCATCGCTGATTGTTGATGCTTTCAATGGCCTGTGCGCATTGGTCGTGGTTAAACCCCAAATCGCCCACCCAAGCATGGAGCAACTGAGGGGCGCATTGCCATTTCACGGGATGGCGAAATTGGCGCACACCAGGGTCAGCGGTCGGGATTTCATACTGTGCTCGCAATTCGTCCACAAGTTCGTCCATCATCAATTGCGCGTCGGCGAGATTGCTCATGGTCTCGAGGATGCGCTCACTCGCTGCCGGAAACGCGGCGTTGAGGGCCGGAAGCACTTTGTGGCGGATGCGGTTGCGCGTGTAGTCGTCGAGGGCATTGGTGCTGTCGGTGACGTAGTCTTGACCCAAATGGGACAAATATTGCAGCACCTGCTCACGATTCACGCACAACAGCGGACGAACTACCGATGTGGTGCTGTTCACGGCGCGCATTCCCATTAGTCCGCGCAACCCTGTGCCACGCAACAAGTTCAGGAAGAAGGTCTCCACATTATCGTCGCTATGATGAGCCACCACGACGCACCCGCACGGCAACGACGTGCGCAACTCCTCGAACCAAGCATAGCGCAACTCGCGGCAAGCCATTTCCACCGAGGTGCCAGCATGCGCCGAGCAGTACCCCGTCACATCAAAGTCCTTGACGTGTAATGGCACATTGAGCCGCTGGCACAACGCCTCCACAAAATGCTGGTCACGCATATCCACGACAACTTCGGGCGCGATCACAACGACTATTACGCCGACCCCGACGCGCACCTGATGCCCTTCGACGGCAATATCGACTACGCCGATATCATGACGCGCCTGCGGAAGACCGACTACGCGGGGAGCTTGACGCTCGAACTCTTCCGCGAG
>CACWKM010000219.1 GCA_902761475.1 uncultured Bacteroidales bacterium | reverse complement strand
TACTCCAGGATGGAGTAAATGGCGTCGGCAATGGCGTTGGTGTCCCAGTAGTCCACCTTGATGACATTCTCCAGAATTTCGGCGCAACCGCTCTGCTTAGAAATGATTGACGGCACGCCCATCTGCATGGCCTCGAGCGGCGAAATACCGAACGGCTCGCTCACCGACGGCATGATGTACACATCGCTCGCCTTGAGCATCTCATACACTTGCTTGCCACGCAAGAATCCGGCAAAGTGGAAACGGTCGGCAATGCCACGACGGGCTGCCAAGCGAATCATCTTTTCCATCATGTCGCCACCGCCAGCCATCACAAATTGCACGTTGTGCACCTTTTGCAACACCTGCACAGCCGCCTCGACAAAATATTCCGGCCCCTTCTGCATGGTGATGCGGCCCAGGAACGTAACCACCTTGTCGTGCTTGGGAGGCACGGTCACGTTGAGCAACTCTTCGCTCAAGGGCTCCACTGCATTGTGCACCGTGGTCACCTTGGCGGGATCGATGCCATATTTCTCAATCACCGTGCGACGAGTGAGATTACTCACCGTGATGATGTGGTCGGCATTGTTCATGCCGTCTTTCTCAATAGCAAACACCGTGGGATTCACATTGCCGCGGCTACGGTCGAAGTCGGTGGCATGCACATGAATCACAAAAGGCTTGCCGCTCACCTGCTTGGCGTGAATGCCGGCGGGATAAGTGAGCCAGTCGTGAGAGTGAATGACATCGAAGTCGAGCGTGCGCGCTATCACACCAGCCACTATCGAGTAGTTGTTAATCTCCTCGATGAGGTTGTCGGGATAACGGCCCGAGAACTCCAAGCATCCCAGGTCGTTGGTGTTCATGTAGTTGAAGTCACTGTAGATGTGGTCGCGCAGGTTGTAGTAGAGTTGCGGATCCATCACATTGCCAATGCGACTCTGCACATAGTCCCAGTTCACGTCGCGCCAGGCAATGGGCGTGTTGTTGGCTCCGATAATGCGAGCAAAGTCCTTGGGCTCATCACCCCAGGGCTTGGGAATGACAAATGTGATATCCATGTCGCCATTCTCGGCCATGCCCTTTGTCAGACCGAAACTCGCGGTGCCCAAGCCACCCAAGATGTGAGGCGGGAACTCCCAGCCAAACATTAATGCTTTCATAGTGTCAGTTATGGTGGTTATTTATTCGTCAATAATGTGTAAATTCTTGAAGATGCGCAGCACACGCAGGATGCCTCCCACATTGGCGGCGAAACTCACCGCACCACGCCCCACAAACGGCGGATTGCCGTCGTAGAGTTCGCTGAGCGAACCGATGCACCCTTCCTTCATTTCGTCGTCGAAGCCTATCATCATGCGCTCGATAAACGAGATACTGTTCAAGCCGAACACGCGAATGTAGGCCTTGAAATAGAAGTCCATGAGCCAGGGGCGAGCCGAACCGCTGAAGTAGGCGCGCTGACGCTCCTCGGGACCACCCACATACCACGGATTGTAGCCATAACTGTTGGGGCTCAAGGTGCGCAGGCCCTTGGGGGTGAGCAATTCGCGAGTGGCCACATCGAGCACACTCTTGCGCTGGCGACGGTCAAGCGGCGAATGGTCAAGACCGATGGCGATGACCATATTGGGACGCACACTCAACTCGGTGTAACTGCCGTCAACGAAGTCATAGAGGTAGCCAAAGTCGTTCAGGAACGTATCGAGGAACGACTGCTTGCACTTCAAGCCCATCTCATGATAGCGCTCGTTGAGTGCCTCGCAGCCCTCTACCTCGGCAAACATCTCCTTGCAAGCGAAACGCAGGGCGTTGTACCACAGAGCGTTAATTTCGACCACATAGCCCGTGCGAGCGATGATGGGCGAGCCATCGGGGTATGTGGAGTTCATCCACGTCATGGGGCGCTCGCGGCCATCAATCCACAACAGACCGTTGTCGTGCAACTTCATGTGCGGATGCTTGTCGGCAGCAATAAAGTCGATGATTTCTTTCACCAACTCGCCATAGCGCTCACGGGCGGGCGTCGCCATTTCATTGTTCAGGTCGTGGGCATAGCGTTGGATGGCCCAAATGGCCCACAACATCACGTCGGGTTGGTCGATG
The DNA here is from genome assembly GCA_902761475.1 of uncultured Bacteroidales bacterium. Lineage (GTDB taxonomy): Bacteria > Bacteroidota > Bacteroidia > Bacteroidales > Muribaculaceae > Sodaliphilus. Next base: position 148 of record CACWKM010000219.1, on the reverse strand, counting down.
TCTTGCAGATGCTTATCGGGCTCGCCTGTCTCCATCCAGCGGCGCAACGCCTCTTGCGCCGTGTCCATGATTGCCACAAAGTCCTGGCTGTGGTGCACGCTAAGGGTGCAGCCCGGCAAAGCCAAGAACTCATCGCGAGCGCGAATTT
>CACWKM010000218.1 GCA_902761475.1 uncultured Bacteroidales bacterium | reverse complement strand
GACGGAACTTGCCTATCACCTCAAGATACTTGGGGTCCATGAGCCGCACGAGGTCCTTCATGATGATGTTCACGCAATCCTCGTGGAAATCGCCACGGTTGCGAAAACTGAACAAGTAGAGTTTCAGGCTCTTGCTCTCCACCATCTTCACGCGGGGAATGTAGTTGATGATGATGCGGCCAAAGTCGGGCTGACCCGTCTTGGGGCACAACGAGGTGAACTCGGGGCAATCTAAGGTGACAACGTAGTCGTTGTCCTGATGTTGATTCTCGAAAGCCTCAAGTAGATGTGGTGAGTAGTCAAACACATACTTGGTGCCCTGGTTGCCCAGCAGGGTCACGCCTTCGAGTTGTTTACTGTCTCTCGGCATATAATTACTACTTTTTGTTATCAATTAGTCTGCAAAATTAGTGCAAGCCGAACACAAAAACAAAAAAATTTTGGTTTTGTTGAGGCGCCGCCTAATTTCGCCGCGCCAGCGCGCAACTCTAGAGGCTCTAGAATTCTAGAGATTCTAGAGAATCTTGGGAGGGTCGCGCTTTTTTACTAAATTTGCGCCACACAAAACAATCTCGCGCAAATGGATTTCTTGTTACCCGACAGTTGGCTGAACGCGAGTCTCACCGCCGTGAGCGATGCGCTGTGGACCTATGTGCTCATCGCGGCGCTCATTGTGTGCGGCCTCTATTTCACCATTCGCACCCGCGCCGTGCAGTTCACCATGGTGGGCGAGATGTTCCGCCAGTTGCTGGAGCCGGTGGGCGGCGAACGTAAGCCGCGTGGACGCATCTCGTCGTTTCACGCTTTTGCCGTGTCGGTAGCCACGCGTGTGGGCACGGGCAATCTGGCGGGAGTGGCCATCGCCATTGCCGTGGGCGGGCCAGGAGCCGTGTTCTGGATGTGGGTCATCGCACTCATTGGCTCGGCAACGGCATTTGTCGAGTCCACGCTGGCGCAACTCTACAAGCGCCGCACGCCCGACGGCGAATTCATTGGCGGACCGGCCTACTACATCCTTCACGGCCTGCACAGCCGCTGGATGGCCGCCGTCTTCGCCGTGCTCATCACGCTCACCTTCGGGCTGAGTTACAACTCCATACAAAGCAACACCATCGTCAATGCCATGCACGAGGCATTCGGCCTCGACAAGATAATATCTGGCGTCGTTGTCGCCGCCACGGCGCTCATCATTGTGTTTGGGGGCATTCAGCGCATTGCGCGTGTGAGCAGCTTGCTGGTGCCGCTCATGGCCATAGGCTACTTCGTGGTGACCAGCGTGGTGATTGTGCTCAACATCGACAAACTGCCGCATGTGTTCGGCCTCATCATGGAGAGCGCCTTCGGGGTGGGTCCAGCGGCCGGAGGGGCATTGGGCATGACCATGATGATGGGCATCAAGCGAGGCCTTTTCAGCAACGAGGCCGGCGAAGGCTCGGCGCCCAATGTGGCGGCTACCGCCCATGTGAGTCACCCGGTGAAGCAAGGACTGGTGCAAGCACTGGGCGTGTTTACCGACACACTGGTGGTGTGCTCATGCACGGCGTTCATCATCTTGCTGAGCGGACTGCACACCGACCCCACCATGAATGGCATCGTGCTCACGCAGAACGCCCTCAACAGCCAGATTGGGAGCGCGGGAAGCATCATCGTGGCGTTCGCCATCTTGTTTTTCGCTTATAGCAGCATCATCGGGAATTATTACTATGGCGAGGCCAACGTGCGCTTTCTCACCAAAAAGCGGTGGGTGCTCACGGTGTTCCGCCTGTTCTCGGCAGGCGTCATGGTCATGCTCGGCGCACTGGCGAGCCTCGACTTGGTGTGGAGCCTGGGCGACGTGTGCATGGCATTGGTCACCGCTGTCAACCTCGTGGCCATCGCCGCACTAGGGAAATGGGCGTTCAGGCTGCTTCAGGACTACCGCAAGCAACGGCGAAGCGGCATCGCCTCGCCCACATTCAGCGCTTCACAGTTCCCCGAGATAGAAGACGAACTGCCAGGCTGGAAATAACGTCACTTTTTGGGAGCCTTCTCGGGAGCCGGCAACTTGAACGAGATGGGCAACACATAAGACACCGCCACGTTCTTGCCGTTAACCATGCCTGGGGTGAACTCGGTCAGTGTCGACGCCACGCGCACCGCCTCGGCGTCGAGCAACGGATGCACACTCCGCACCACCTCGGCACTGCGGGCTTGGCCATCCAAGCCAACGACAAATTTCACCACCACGCGGCCCTCGATGCCTTGGGCAACGGCCTCGGGAGGATAGACGATGTTCTCCGACAAATATTTTATCA
>CACWKM010000217.1 GCA_902761475.1 uncultured Bacteroidales bacterium | reverse complement strand
TGCTCATCGTCATGAGCGTGCAGGACGAGGAGGTGTTTGACGCCATCATTGGCCCCCGTGTGGAGATGGACTGGCAACACGACCCGTCTCCCGTGGTGTCGCGCCGCATTTTGGTCACCAATAGCCATTACACCGGCCGCAAACTCGGTTCGTTGCGCCTGCACTTGGGCTACCAACTCAATGCCACCCGTGTGAACCGCGCTGGTGTGGACCTCGTGGCAAGCCCTAACCTGGCATTGCAGGTGGGCGACCGCATCACAGTGGTGGGCAACATCGACGATATCAACCACTTGGCCGAAAAGATGGGTAACTCCATGCGCCGCCTCAATGAGCCCAACATGTTCACCATGTTCATTGGCATCTTCTTGGGTATCCTTGTGGGGTCTATTCCCATCATGTTCCCGGGCATGACCGTTCCCATGAAACTTGGTTTGGCTGGTGGCCCGCTCATCGTGGCCATCTTGCTGGGGCGCTTTGGCTACAAGATTAAACTTGTGACCTACACCAGTTCGAGCGCCAACCTGTTGTTGCGCGAGTTGGGCATTTGCTTGTTCCTTGCCTCGGTGGGCATCGCCGCCGGTGGCGACTTCGCTGCGACCGTGTTCACGGCCAGTGGCGCCAGGTGGGTGCTCTATGGTTTCCTCATCACCATCTTGCCGCTGCTTGTGGTCACGCTGATAGGGCGCGGGCACTTCAAACTCAACTATTGTGTGCTCATGGGCCTCGTGGCCGGTTCTACCACCGATCCGCCCGCACTGTCCTATGCCAACAAGACGGCCGGTAACGATGCGCCGGCAGTGGCCTATTCTACCGTCTATCCGCTCACGATGTTCTTGCGCGTGATAAGCGCCCAACTCATCATCCTCATCTTTATGTAACGTCCCTCATTGAGGGGTTACCACTCGTTGAGGGCGGCCTGTGAGGCCACGGCGCTGCGCGTGGCAGGCGGCAGTTGGGGGAAGAAGTGATAGCCGGTGAGGCGCTCCACTTCGTCGAGGCTCTTCACATGCTTGTCTTTGCGCTTGTTGACCCCGTCGTTGACACACACAAAGCCAATCGCTTTGGGCGGGTTAAGGCACAGCACGACCTTGAAAAAGGCATCGGGCACTGCCACTTTGTGCTCGCCAATATAGTATTCGGGCTTACCACTGAGGAACATGGGGCCGCACACGATGTACACGTCGCCATATCGCTCGGCCCACTTGCGGCATGAAATCTCTATTTGGTTCCACACCCCACTGTTGAGGTTGGCATTCTGCGGACAAATGTTGGTCATCGAGAATGTCTCGTACATCGCATCATGGTCCCACTTGTTGTCGCCCGAGGGGCACATGTGTCCGCGTGAGTATCCGCTACCCTTGTAGTCGCTGTTCATGGCTCGAGGGTGGGGCGCGTCATTATCGTCGTGAAACGCATTGTTCATGCGCCCCACGTTGCCCGTGGTGTGGTCGCGGGTGAGGTGCCATGCCACCCAGTTGGGGCACCGCGTGGACTTGTTGTAGGAGGCGATGTAGGCGCTTCGCTTGATGATTTGTTCGGGCGCATCGGTAATGGGTGCGACGGTGCCCACGCCGGCGAAATCGACCGCCGCGCTGGCTGGCTGCTCGTCGCTCTCGCTCATGATGCTCCCAGCCAGGGCTTGGGCTTGAGGCGAACTGGAATTACAACTGCGTGCTCGGCACGCCACGCACACGACAAGGATGATTGCCGCAAATGTCACAAAAATGCTGGTTTTCTTCATCGGCTCGATGTTTTTTGGGGAATGTACATTCCTGAATCATTGTCATTACATGCAATTTCCGTGCCGCGAATAGTTCAGGCGAGATGGACTCCTTTTCTGTCTCGACACGGAACGCCGAGATGAGTGCTGATAGTTGGTTGGTATCAATCATAAAACTTTTGCGTTTTTGATGCAAAAGTACATTGAGGAACTTATACCAAAATTATAAAACTCATGAACAATAGCGCAGGACGATTACCAAAGGCTGATGAATAATAAAAGTCCCCAAAACAATCGCAGGTAGCGGAAAAACACCTATCTTTGCAGCGTAATAAGTACGATAAATCAGAATTTAGCGTTATGAAAAAGATCTTAATATGTATTCAATTTCTGTTATTAACGACCGTTGCTTGTTATTTATATTAATGGTACTCGTTGGGCGTTGTTGGACAGGCCTGTATGCAGAGATTCTTTGTTGTACCATCACTTGAAGGCTGTGCTACCTGCAGAAAGCCATATTACTACAGCCAACTGGGATGGCTTCACCTCATATTGGAGCATTGAGGAGGACGTATTCTACCTCGATAGTATACGATGTGAAATACAAATAGTCGCAAAATTATAGGTGAGCGCATTCCAAACGACACATTGCTTCGTGTTTTCAAGAATTTTGTCGAAGGAGAGCGTATTGTGGCCAGTTAGCTGACGGACGACATTCGTGTGGCTACGGGGAAAATGATTTACTATCAGCACATGGGGTTTGAACGAAACTATGAACACGAACAAATCTTTATAATCCGTGAGGGAAAGGTCGTTGGAAAACAAGATTATCACAACTATGTTGTTGACGGTTTCGCATTCGATAATGTCAAGAGCAATTCTGACATACGGAAGTTATTTCCTCCTAAAATCCGCAAGCAATCTCAATGGCAATCTCAATTGCAGTAAAGAGCTTGAACACTATGCATCATGATAGTATGAGCGTGAATTTTGTCCGATTTG
>CACWKM010000216.1 GCA_902761475.1 uncultured Bacteroidales bacterium | reverse complement strand
AAAAAATCAAATCATTAGCCCCCTTGGGGGCGGCAGACGAGTGCGTAATTGTCCCTCTTCGAGGCACGGATAGGGGTGGCTGTGCCGCGTCCCCAGGTGAGTGCCTCGTAGAGGCACTCACCTGGGGTTTTATTCACTTGCGGTTCTTCGAGCCACTCGCGCCTTCGGCGCTGGCAATGAGGGCGTTGTCGCGGACGCCACATGTGGCGTCCCTACACTGCGCACAGCCCCCACCACAAACTGTAGGGACGTGCCGTGGCACGTCCGGTTGCGGCGACGCTGTGAAACGATTGATTTTGGGGGTTATCGTGCAGTAGTGAAAACGTCGCCTGCGGCGACCCCCTTGGATTCAGCAAAGGTCGTGCGCAAGGTGGTCGCCGCTGGCGACGGCTTGATGCGGTGCCTCCCACCCCCAGTGAAATTGTCCTGCTCGCATGCGCTCGCACGGCCAATTTTACTGGGGGTTACTCAGCGGGCGCCCTCCGGGCGCAACGCCACAAAGCGATTGATTTTGAGGGTGTTATCCAGACGCCGCATCTCCCACGGCAAAACCGTGCGGGCGGTGATGAAATAATCCGCGTAATCCGTGAAATTCGTTGTTTTATTATGTCGCGACGACGCATCCTCCACGGCTAAACTGTGAGGGTGTAATCCGTGAAATTCGTTGTTTTATAATGGCACAACGCCGCAATCCCCACGCAGGAACGGCACGCGACCACCCAACGCTGACCCCTGTGAGGCACAATTTCGGGTGTTCAATTTTTTTGACTTTTGATTTCTGGGCTGCGATGTAGTTTTTCTAACTATTTTTTTGTATATTTGTAGGCTGAAAGAAAAACCAAATAACGTTTTTATTAACCACATAAAAAAAGAACAAACAACAATGATCATCGAAAAAGTTCATGCTCGTGAAATTCTTGACTCTCGTGGCAATCCCACGGTGGAAGTCGAAGTTACTCTTACCAGCGGTGTGATGGGCCGTGCCTCTGTGCCCAGTGGCGCTTCCACCGGCGAGAACGAGGCTCTTGAGTTGCGCGATGGCGACAAGGGTCGCTATCTGGGCAAGGGTGTGCTCACTGCCGTGAAGAATGTGAACGAGAAGATTGCTCCCGAAATCATCGGCATGTCGGTGCTTGACCAGCGCGCCGTGGATTATGCTATGCTCGAACTCGATGGCACCAAGACCAAGAGCAACCTGGGCGCCAACGCCGTGTTGGGCGTGTCGCTCGCTGTGGCTCATGCTGCTGCCAACTATCTTGAGATGCCCCTGTATCGCTACATCGGTGGTGCTAACGCCTATGTGTTGCCCGTGCCCATGATGAACATCATCAACGGTGGCGCACACAGCGATGCCCCCATTGCTTTCCAGGAGTTCATGATTCGTCCGGTGGGTGCTAAGTGCGAGCGCGAGGCCATCCGTATGGGTGCCGAGGTGTTCCACGCTCTGGCCAAGTTGCTCAAGAAGCGCGGCCTGAGTACCGCCGTGGGCGATGAGGGTGGTTTTGCTCCCGCACTCGATGGCATCGAGGATGCACTCGACAGCATCTGCCAGGCCATCAAGGACGCTGGCTACGAGCCCGGCAAGGACGTGAAGATTGCCATGGACTGCGCAGCAAGCGAGTTCGCATTCCAGGAGAATGGCGAGTGGTTCTACGACTATCGCCAACTCAAGGATGGCAAGAAGAAAGACCCCAACGGCAAGCGCCTCACCGCAGCCGAGCAAATCAAGTATCTCGAGGAACTCATCACCAAGTACCCCATCGACAGCATCGAGGACGGTCTTGACGAGAACGACTGGGACAACTGGGTGAAACTCACCGCAGCCATTGGCGACCGTTGCCAACTCGTGGGCGACGACCTGTTCGTGACCAATGTGAACTTCCTCAAGAAGGGTATCCAGATGGGTGCCGGCAACTCCATCCTCATCAAGGTGAACCAGATTGGCTCGCTCACCGAGACGCTCGACGCCATCGAGATGGCACATCGTCACGGCTACACCACGGTGACTTCGCACCGCAGCGGTGAGACCGAGGACACCACCATCGCCGACATCGCCGTGGCTACCAACAGCGGACAAATCAAGACGGGTTCGCTGTCGCGCACCGACCGTATGGCCAAGTACAACCAACTCATCCGCATCGAGGAGGAATTGGGCGAACTCGCTGCCTACGGCTATGAGAAACTGAAATAAGCGTTTTATTTGCTCAAATCACATGGTTGTTGGTTGCTCGTGCCGATTGCCGACACCGAATAGTCAACAACCATTTTTTAAAAACAACCAACGACAAACTATGACGAATCGACTGAAATCTGTTCTCTTGATTGTGGCTCTGACGTTGCTCATGGCCGTGAGCGCTTTTGCGCAAAACTATGTCACCGTGACTGGCACCAATG
>CACWKM010000215.1 GCA_902761475.1 uncultured Bacteroidales bacterium | reverse complement strand
GCACGAGGGCGGCGGCAATGGGGATGGAGCCAGTGGCACAAATATACATGGGAACGGCGATGAGCAAAATCACCAGCATGTTGAGCAGCGGATAGCGGGCATAGGTGGCAAAGAAATCATCGGGAACAAGCACCGTGATGAGTGTGGCCACCACGAGTCCCAGCACCAGCCATTTGCCAATGCTCTCCATCATGTCCACAAAGCCGTAATGCAAAGCGTCCATCAGTTTGGCCCACGCCGAGCCATGGCTTTCCGTGTCGGCCGTCGCACCCGACAAGCCACAGCCCGAAGTTGCCGCCTCTTCCTTCTCGGCCCTGCCCACCGCCATGCCGCCCACCAGGGCGGTAACGAGGGCAGCCACAGGACGCAACACGGCAAAGGGCAGACCCATCATGCTATAGGTGGCGGTGATGCTGTCGACACCCGTCTGCGGTGTGGCAATCAAGAACGACGTGCTGGCGGCACGCGAGGCGCCACTGCGACGCAACGACACCGCCGTGGGAAGGACACCACACGAGCACAAAGGCAACGGGATGCCAAACAACGCCGCAGCGAGCACCGAACGAAAGCCGGTTCCCGACAAATAGCGAGAATAGACCATCGGCGGCACATAGGCGTGAAGAATTCCGGCGATGAGGAAACCTAGCAGCAAGTAGGGCGACATCTCCCCCACGATTGCCATGAATGTGTGTAGATAGTGCATCATTGTGTGCGTTTACCATCGCAAAGTTACAAAATTCCCTCGACAGCATGAACCATCGAGGGAATTTTTACTATGTTGCGACAATCATTACAACGATTGCCACTTGATGGCTTAATACACCACCTTTAGTGCCTTTTGGCTACCATCGGCATAGCGGGTCACTACGATATTTACACCCTGCTGCGGGTGAGCAATTTGCTGACCATGCACGTTGTAGTAGCGCACTTCGGTCACGTCGGCAGCAATCGCCACATCGCTCACGCCAGTAACGACGGCCTTGGTCGTCACCTCGTTCGCTGCACTCCACTCGCTCTCGGTGCCATCGATATAGACGGCCTTCACCTTGTAGGTATAGGTGGTTTCCGAGGCCAAGTCGTTCACCTCGTAGTAGGTGTCGGTGATACCAGTGATGGTGCGCGTTGTCTCGTCGCCAGTCTCGGTCGCGCGGCGAGGAGCGCCAGCGGCAGTAGCGTCGCCACTATACACCTTGGCTTCCTTGAGCATCACGCGCTTGCGCGCTGCAAGACTTTCGATTCTCACATAATTGTTGTTCGAGGCATTGCCCGTGAGTACTATCTCATAGTCGGCGTCGCTACTCGTGAGGGTAACGGTCTCACTATCGATGACAATCTCATCGTCATCAATAATCGACACCTTCATCTCCACATTAGCATCACTGCCATAACTCTTGGCCGTCACAATCACTGTGGCCAGGCCATTGCTTGCAGTCAAATTAACGGCGGGGCTTGTGATTGAGCCAACGAGGCTGGTGGTGCCCAAACGCAGGTAGCCTTCGGAGGTCTCATTATAAGTACCGGTGGCACTCCTTGCCCACGTGGTGTTGGCAGGAACGCTGAAATCCTCGTCGAGCAGCAATTCAACCACCGGCTCGGGAGTGTCTTGCTTCACATCTACTTGCAACGTATAACTCGACACATTGGCTACAGTGCCCCACGATGCACGGAATGCCGAAGCATTCACACCCGACTCGTCAAGTTCGTCGAGCACGGGCACTTCCTTCTCAAGTTCGGCCACACCGGTAAGCGTCACCACCACGGGCTCGGCATCGGTGCTGCTTATCGTCAATGTGGCAGTGTGGCTGCCATAGGTCTGAGGATCATAGGTCACAACCACCTCGGCACCTTCCTCGGCATCCGCCTGGGCAATGGTTGTTACATCAATGGCAAAACTATTGCTCTCGTCGGCAAGCGCGAGCGTGACGTCGGCCTTCAAGTCGCTGGCAAGCACGCCGAGCGTCTGGCTCACAGCGCCGCTACCCAGTGTGATGGTGCCAAAATCGAGCGCATCATCACTCAAGTCGGTAATAATCACGGGGTCGGGATCGCCCAGTGCGACTTGCTTAGTGGCGCTCCAGTCGCTCTCGAGGGCCTCCTCGTCGCTCACCGGAACGGCTTTCACCTTGTAGTCATAGGTTGCACCCGGCGTCAGGCCAGTTACAGTATAACTCTTCGTCGTAATGCCCGTGATGGTGCGGCTGTCAGCATCGCCAGTCTCGGCAACGGCACGACGAGGGGCTTGACTGCTGGCATCGCCGGCAAGAATCTCCACATTGCAGAGTCTTACGCGCTTTCTATTGCCTGTCGTCGACAGACTAATGGTTTGACCCGTGGCGGCAGTGCAATCAAGCACCAAGGTATAATCGGTGAGAGGGGGCGTTGTGATATACCCAACAGCATTCGACGAACCCAACTGTACATAGCCTTCATACGGAAATACCTTAGAGCCTGTCCACCCAGCAGTGGCGGTGTAGTTATCTAATTTGGTGCCAATATCTGTTGACGTAGATTCGGTAAAATCCATGCTGCTGAAGTCCTCACTCACAAGCGACACCGCATCCTGATGCTTGGTCACCTGCAGCGTGTAGGTGTGCGAAATTGTGTTCGCATCGCTCCAGTTGGCCGTGAACTCGCTGCCCTTCACGTTGGTGGCCTCACCAAGTGTGGGAGCCGAAAGAGCCGACACCTCACCCCTCATGTACCAGAACGACACCGTTCCGTCGCTATTCCGCGTTATCTCGGTGAGAGGCTGATCCATCGTGCCGGCGTCTTCAGACAAGGAGCCACTGGCCGTCATATAGAGTTCGGCAGCAGGTGTCGATGTGTTGGTCAACTCCGTGTGGCTGCCGTATGGCCACAAATCGTTGGTTTCACTGGCTCTACTGAGACTGTTGTCGGCAGGAATGATGGTACACAACTGAATGTCTTTATTATTCACCGAATTATCTTGCCAGCGACTTGCCACATAGGTGACGTGCGTCACCATCATTCCCTCGTCAGGAATGAACTCGTCCCAACCTTGTTGAGAACGGTTCTCAAGGCGATGACGAAAAATTGGCTGCTGCAGATGTCATGAACTGCGGGAAAAATGCCGAATTTTCGATTGACAAACGCGGAGAATGTACGGTATAATTGTCAAAATATTTCGAGAGGGGTTGGGAGAAAATGCTTCAAAAAGTCGTAA
>CACWKM010000214.1 GCA_902761475.1 uncultured Bacteroidales bacterium | reverse complement strand
GAACCCACGCAAACGGAACCAGAATCCGGTGTGCTACCGTTACACCACAGGACAATTTCCAAATGCGCTGCAAAGTTACTGCTTTTTTCTAATCTCGCAAAATAAAATTGCAATTTTTTTCAAAATATCTCAAATTGAGTGGTTTCACGGCGCTGCGGTGCGGTGAATGATGTAGGTGACGATGCCCCAAATCATGAAATGGCTCTCTGTGCCGATGCGCAGGTCGGGGTAGCGCTTGTTGGCGGCCACGAGGTAGAGTCCGTCGTGACGCAGGGCGATGCGCTTGACGGTGAACTCACCGTCGACGAAGCACACGGCGATGTCGCCGTCGTGCGGGTCAAGGGCCTTGTCGATGATGATGAGGTCGCCGTCGCCAATTCCCGCGTCAATCATCGAGTTGCCGCTCACGCGCGCACAAAAGGTGGAGGTGGGGCTGTCGATGAGCGCGCGGTTCAGGTCGATGGCGTCGCCAAAGGAACCCTGGGCGGGGCTGGGGAAGCCCGCCTGAACGTGGCTCTCGGTGAATTGGATGGGATTTTCGCCGGAACTTTCTATTGGTTTGATGTCGAGATTGTCCATAATTCGTGTGACAAAATTAGTTAAAAAATTGCGCACAGGATACTAATTGTTAGTAAAATATTCTTATTTTTTATGCTATTTTTTCGGTTAATGGAGTATGATTTAGAAGATTTTACTATCTTTGTAAACTTTATATTATTGAAAATATTTTTTTAGAGTAATTTGATGAGAAAACTACTACTAATTCTGATTGTGGCAGTTGTATCGCTATCGCCAGCAATGGCGGGCGTTCGCACGTCGAGTGCTATGCGCAGTGTGGCTGCCCAACGTCTTGGCACATCGTCGCAGGTAGAGCAACTTGCCGCAGCCCCGGGCTATGCCGTGTATGGCGCTCCGGGCCACGGCTTTGTCGTGGTGAGTACCGACGACGCTCAGAGTGCGGTGTTGGCCTATTCGTCACACGACATCGATGCCAGTGCGATACCGCCATCGATGCATTGGCTGTTGAGCCAACTGAATGCGCCCTCGCGCCCGACGACCACTGTGCGCCGCGCCGCGCGAGTGACCAAGGTGGTGGAGCCCCTGCTCACCACCAAGTGGGGACAAGAGGACCCCTACAACATCAAGTGCCCCGAGGTGAACGACGTGCCTGCCCCCACGGGCTGCATGGCCACTGCCATGGCACAGACGTTGAAATTCTTTGAGTATCCCGTTCAAGGGCAGGGCAGCGGTGTGTATTTTCTGGGCGAGTCGTCGAGCGAGCACCCGGCCGACATCGCCACCACCTATGACTGGGCCAATATGCTCGACAGTTACATTCCCACCGACGACCATTGGTTCTTCACCAAGGCCGAGAAGAATGCCGTGGCCAACCTGATGTATGACTGCGGCCTTGCCTCGAAGATGCGCTATGGCGCGCTGGGCAGTTCGGCCACGCCGTTCGACGCTTCTTATGGTTTCGTGACCAACTTTGGCATGGATCCGCTGGCGCTCAAGTGCGAGATTGGCTTGATGGTGGGTAGCGACTATGACACGTGGATTCAGCGCATCTATGACGAACTTGCCGCCAATCGCCCCGTGATTTATTGTGGCGCCGACCCTGATTATGGCGGCCATGCCTTTGTGCTTGACGGCGTGGATGCCGATGGCCTTGTGCACGTGAACTGGGGATGGGAAGGCAATGCCGATGCCTATTTTGACATCACGAATCTCAATCCCGCCGGCATCCTCGGCTCGGAGGACACCTATCACTTCGATTATAGCCATTTCATGATACGCGGTTTCCGCTGCAATCCGGAGCCAGAGCCGGGTGCAGAGTTCCATTCGCAATGGGCCATGAGCGCCGTCGACCTGCTTGGGTTGAGCGAAGACGCGAAGGAGTTGAGCATCAACTTTGGTGACTTGTACAACGCCAGTTTCATGCCCTTCACGGGCTATGTGGGCCTCATTGTTGAGGTGCCCGATGACCCAAGTCAAGACAACCTCTTGCCTCTCTCTAACACCTTCCACTTCACCAATCTGCCCGCGCTGCAAGGCCTGTTGCTGGGCGAGGGCGAACTCGTGCATCACGCAGCCTACACGGGCAGCGAGTTGCTTAACGACTATGGCCTGAGGGCCGGTGTGGACTACCATGTGTTCATCGGTAGTTGGTATGAGGGTGAGGAGGATCGCGGCGTGCCCGCCATCTATCCCGGTGGCGTGAGCAACTACACCTTGCGCATCAACGCCGACGGCACCATGGTGCTCACCGAGAACACCGAGCCGCAGCCCCAACCCGCCCTGAAGGGCGACGTGAACAACGACGGTGCGGTGTCGAGCGCCGACCTCGCTATCGTGGTGAACATCATTGCCGGGCTTGACAATGCCGAGGACTATGATGGATGCGCCAACGTGAACGGCGACAGCGAAGT
>CACWKM010000213.1 GCA_902761475.1 uncultured Bacteroidales bacterium | reverse complement strand
TCTTCTTGCAATATTATTATCACCTCTGGAAGTAGTTGGAACTATAAAACCGATGACATTACTGGGTTAACGACTGGTTCTTTTTTCTTTGACTGGCAACCTGGCAATTCAGGAGGTGAGCACAAACCATATCAGGATGTAACAATCGACTATCAGCAAAAGTTGGATGAAGTCATTACTGACAACAACTATGTGGACCAGGGCAACCTGATTCCGTCGTGCGCCACCTATGTGCCCAGCAAGCAGTTCTTCTACTTCGAGAACAACAAGCCTTATGTGTCGCCCTACTCGTGGATTATCAGCGGCAACACGCCCATTTCGGCAGACTGCTGGCCCGGCTCGGCATTCATCGAGCCTATCGGCACCTCACCCGAAGGCTATGCCATCTATCGCTGGGTGTACGATGAGAAGACCCTCAACGCAAAGATGATCTTCAACGACAATGGCGGCAATGTGGTTGGCAGCTCGCAAACCGGCGAATACAACTTCGAGAACTCCGGCTACTACAACGTGAGCGGTCTGCAGGGCAAGGTGAGCGCCAGTTACGTGACTCTGGCCGAGGCCATTCGCTATGCTACTGAGTCGCAGCAATACTACATCACCGACGACCTCTACGTGGGTCACATCTCGAAAGATGGTCAGTACATCTATGCCAAGGACGCACGCGGTAGCGCACTCAACCCGTTCTATCCCCGCGCCGACTTTACTCCCAACGTGGAAAAGGACGACAATGCTTATGCCTACGACCAGAGCAACTGGGTGGAAATCAAACTGCCCGCAGGCAAGTGGATTACCGACCGCAACAGTTACATCGGCAAGACCATTGCTGGTGGTACGCTCTACGGCACGTTCCGCTCGCGCCAAAACCCGCAAATTGAAATTGCAACCGGTGGCATGCTGCCCGTGTTCAACCCCGGCGGCTACAACGTGACGCTTGATGCCCTCACTCAAAGCACCGCCCTGAAGGCGTTCCTCTACAACTCCTTCAGGGACGACAGCGACAATGGTATGGGCGACCTCAACTTGTACCACACTGGCAACTTCCTCACCAGCGTGGGCGACATCGACAACACCGCCGGCGACCCAACCATCATCAACGGAGACCGCTTCTATGTGAATCCCAAGATTCTCGAGGTGGCTGCTATCCGCTGGGCTGTGTACCAAGATGGTAAGTTCTATGCACCCTCCAAGAACAACTCGGCTAAGGGTTGCATCGAGATTGAGAACAATCTCAGTTCGGACGACTCTTGGTGGGAAGGCGGCATCACCCTCGTGAATGGCAAGGTGTACCTGCTCAAGTGCATCGTCATCAACAAGCGTGCCACGTACCACTTCCACAGCGATGACCACCATCACAACGCTCCTCGCCGCGTGAGCATCGTTCCGGCAACACCGGGCGACCGCTACTCGATTCGCCTCATCGACGCTTACACCGACGACACCATTACAGGTGTGAACGACGTGAACATCAACAAGACCATCGAGAGCGTGCGCTACATCAACCTGATGGGTGCCGAGAGCAGCCGCGCATTCGACGGCGTGAACATCGTGGTGACCAAGTACTCCGACGGTACGACATCGACCACAAAGGTAGTATTCTAATACCAACAATAGTTTTTTAGATTTTTCATCCCTGGCGGGGCAACACCTCGTCAGGGATTTTTTTCCCACTAGCGATTTCGCGTCTAATCGCCGAAGGCGATAACAACTGTGAGAACCCCGCCATGAGGTGAGCCAAAAGGCGAACGAATGGTGGGGAACAGCGAAACTATCAATACCGTTACTCGGCGAGGAACGCCGCCACGCACAGGCACACCGCCACATGCGGCATCCTCGTATTTTTCCACAAAAAACAAAAAGCAACCGCTAAAGACCTATAACTAAAAACTTTTTTACTAACTTTGTGAATTAAATGAAAAACTCATCAACTTATCGACATGGCAGGAATCTCCAAGTGGCGCATTGACGACAGCGCCGAACTTTACAACATCAACGGGTGGGGAATGAAATATTTCTCTATCAACGAGCAAGGTCACATCACCGTCACTCCTCGCCCGAGCAGCATACCCGTGGACTTGGTAGACGTGATGGACGAGTTGCGCGCCCGCAACATCACCGCCCCCACCCTGCTTCGTTTTCCCGATATCCTCGACAACCGCATTGAGAAAATTTCCAGTTGCTTCAAGAAAGCCGCCAAGGAATATGAGTACCAAGCCAACAACTACATCATCTACCCCATCAAGGTGAACCAGATGCGGCAGGTGGTGGAGGAAATCGTGACTCATGGCAAGAAGTTCAACATCGGCCTCGAGGCGGGCTCCAAGCCCGAACTTCACGCCGTGCTGGCGATGAACATGGCCGACTTCACCGAGAATTCACTCATCATTTGCAACGGCTACAAGGACACGGGCTACATCGAACTCGCCCTGCTGGCGCAAAAGATGGGCCGCCGCATCTTCCTCGTGGTGGAGAAACT
>CACWKM010000212.1 GCA_902761475.1 uncultured Bacteroidales bacterium | reverse complement strand
AAATGTTGATCTTTTGCGGGCGCGCATTCAGCAGATTGACTACACCGATAGCACCACTATTGTGACGATGACGTTTTACAACGATGGCCGCAAATATGTCAATGTGAGCGAAGACATGTTTATCCGCACCGATGCCGATGGCAAGCGCTATTATTTGCTGAACAGTTACAACATGCCCATCTCAGGCCACGACGAGAGTCGCCACATGCTGCTTGACTCGCCTGACCAAGAGCATCACTTTGCGCTTGAATTCCAACGTGTGCCTAAAGGACTTGCTATGGACATCGTGGAGAGTGAGGGCAACGAGCAGGCCATGAACTTCTACGACGTGAAATGTGACACGACCGATGTCGTCGCTCCAGTCGATTTGGGCGAACTTGAGCGCCTCAGCCCAGTGAAGGAATATGGCACCTATGCGCAAGATGGCGAAGTGATTCAGTACATGGTGTATAAAGACGTGATGGTGAGCGTGCACATGCAGCAGACCGACGAATATGGCAAGTACTTCACCGTGGACATGGACGTGAGCAATTACGGCAGTCGTCCTGTAGTCGTGGACCCGACCAAGTTTTCGGCCTCCTCATTCTTTATTAAGAAGAAAGCCCGCAAAGGCTTGAACATTCTCACTGCCGAGGAGTATGACAAGAAAGTGAAACGCAGTCAGGCGTGGAAGACCTTCCTGGTGGTGGCTGCCGAGGTGGCAGTGGTTGCTGCTGCCGCGGCGCTCGATGCCCACGCGGCGAAGGAGCGCGACGAGTACTATCGTCACCATCGTTACGCTCCGCGACGTCATCACTATTACCACCATCGCTATAGCACTTATCGTTATCACCACTCCGACTACGACGGATTTGCCACCATCGCTGCCACCGGAATTGCCGCAGTAGTTACTGCCGGGATGGTGAGCGAAGACAAGGCAAAGAGGGAAGAACTACAGGCTGGCTACACCAAACTCAACACGGTGAATCCTGGAGAAAACTACACATCCTATTTCAACATCAAATATGAGAAGACCGACAACTTGGAGGTGCGAATTGGTGTGAATGGTTGTGACTATCCATTCTCCTTTGAGTGGCAAGACAAAAAGAAGTAAGAGCGCGCAAAATTACACATTCCGTATATTTTTTGTAACTTTGCGATGTTTTAGTGCCCTCAAGAGTTGACGGCAACGACAAATCATGCTGCGCATCAAGAAACTATACATATTCATGCTGTCGACATTTTTGCCGCAGTTCTTAATGACCTTCTTCATCTGCCTCTTCATCGTGATGATGCAGTTTTTGTGGGGTCACCTCTCCGATTTGGTGGGTAAGGGACTGGGCATAGGCGTCCTTAGCGAATTGATTTTCTATGCAGCCCTGTCGTTTGTTCCGCTGGCGCTCCCGTTGGCCATTTTGCTGGCTTCGCTCATGACTTTTGGCAACTTGGGCGAGCATGTGGAACTCACCGCCATGAAATCGTCGGGTATTTCGCTGCTCAAGGTCATGTCGCCGCTTGTCGTGTTCCTGTCGTTTGTGGCAGTGGGGGCATTCTTCTTTCAAAACAACGTGATTCCACAGGCGCAGGTGAAGATGTGGACGTTGCTCTTCTCCATGCGTCAAAAGTCGCCCACTCTGGACATTCCTGAGGGCACGGTCTATACGCAGATTCCTGGTTATAATCTCTATGTCAAGCACAAGCAACCCGATGGCGACATGCTCTACAACCTGCTCATCTACGACGTGACGAATGGGGTGGGCTATCCCCGCATTGTGGCCGCCGATTCGGGTCGCTTGGCCATTACCCCCGACAAGCGCAACCTCATTCTCTCGCTCTATCACGGCAACTGGTATGAAGACTTGCATTCGGGTGCAGGCACTGCAGGAATGAGCGGAAACATGTATCGTCGCGAGACCTTCCGCGACAAGGAAATCATTATCCCCTATGATGACAACTTCACGCGCATGGACGATGAGACTATGCGCTCGCAATATGTGGGAAAGAACATGAGCGAATTGTTGCAGACAATCGACTCGGTGCGTGGGCGCATTGACAGCGTGGGCGACATCCTCAGTCGCGATTTGCACATGGCTCGTGTGGTGGGTGTGCCGCAGTGGCGCGCTGTGCGCAAGGACAGCACGATTACCTATGAGCGCGTGAAACCCGTGAATATTGCGCAACCCATCAACTTCGACAGCATAGTTGAGGCTATGGCCCCCTCGGCACAGATTTTGTTGATTGATAGGGCGGTGGGGTCCACGATTAGTACCAAGCATGACTATGAGTTCATGGGCTATACGCTCAACGACGACAACTTCATCATGCGTCGCCACCAGATTGAGTTGCAAAAGAAGTTCACTCTGTCGCTTGCGTGCCTCATCTTCTTTTTCATTGGCGCACCCTTGGGCGCAATTATCCGCAAGGGTGGTTTGGGCACGCCCATTGTCATCTCGGTGCTGCTCTTTATCGTCTACTATGTGATTGACAATTCGGGCTATAAACTCGCTCGCGATGGT
>CACWKM010000211.1 GCA_902761475.1 uncultured Bacteroidales bacterium | reverse complement strand
TCTTAGTTTTTAGTTATTAGGTGTTTAGTCGATAGAAAGCGGACGCTGACTATTAACTATTCTCTATTAACTGTTCACTAAACGATTACTTGCTCTCCTCGGCAATGACCTTGAGGATGTTCTGAACTTGCTTCCAGGCCTTATCTACGGCGGGGATGTGGCAGCGCTCGGCGGGCGAGTGAACGTCGCGCAGGGTGGGACCGAAGCTGATCATCTCCATGTCGGGACGTGCCTTCAGGAACAGACCGCACTCCAGACCGGCGTGGATAGCGCGAACCTCGGGACGAACGCCGAAGAGCTTCTCCCACGAGTCCTTGGCAACCGAGAGCAGGTGGCTGTCGCTGATGGGCTCCCAGCCCTGATAGCCGCCTTCGCTGATGATTTCGTTGGCACCAGCCATGCGGAAGATAGCCTCGCACCTGTGGGTCAGGTCATACTTGCCACTCTCGAGCGACGAGCGGTGGAACATCTCGACAACAATCTGGTTTCCCGGGCGCATCTTCACGCTGGCGAGGTTGGTCGAGGTCTCAACGAGACCGGGAATCTCCATGCTCATGGCGTCGATGCCGTGAGGAGCTACATAAACGGCATTGACAACGCGGCGGGCGGTGTCGGTGTCGATGATGGTCTCGGGAGCGTCAACGCTATTGCAGGTGATTTCCATCTTGGGCTCGGTGCGCTTGTACTCGTTCTTCACCTCGGCGATGAAGGTGTTGAGCACGACGCTCAGCTTCTCCTTGTCCTCGGGCTTGATACCGATAACGAGGGTAGCGGCATGTGCGATGGCGTTGTGCAGGTTACCAGCGTCGATCTTGGCGAGCACATAGTCCATCTCCTCGCCGATGTTCCACAGCAGACGGCTGCTCAGCTTGGTCGTGGTGGCGAAGCCCATGTGGATGTCGGCACCGCTGTGACCGCCGTGCAGATGCTCAAACTTGATTTCGAAGTAGGTGCGATCCTTGGGAGCGGGCTCGGGCTTGTAGTTGAACTTGAAGAGGCTTACCAGACCACCGGCGCAACCCATGGTGATGACGCCGTCCTCCTCCTCGTCGAGGTTGAGCAGGTAGTCACCCACGAGCATGTCGGCCTCGATGTTGCTGGCACCGGTCAAGCCGGTCTCCTCGTCAACGGTGGCGAGAGCCTCCAGGGGACCGCACTGCAGCGAGGGCTCGATAACGGCAGCCAGAGCGATTGCCAGGCCCATACCGTCGTCGGCACCCAGCGTGGTGTTGTTGGCACGTACCCACTCGCCATCAATGATGGTCTCGATGGGGTCGGTGTCGAAGTTGTGGGTCGAGCCGGGACCTTTCTCGGCGACCATATCCATGTGACCTTGCAGCACGATGCCCTTGCACTTCTCGTAGCCGGGAGCGGCGGGCCTAAAGATGGCCACGTTACCGGTCTTGTCGATTTTGTACTCCAGATTGTGTTTCTTGGCGAAGTCCACGAGCCATGCGCGGATCTTGTCTAACTTGCCTTCTTCATTGCCACTGGGACGGGGCACCTTGGTGATCTCGTCAAAGATTGACCATACTGCCTGCGGATTCAGATCTTTTACTTGCATTGTAAAAATTACGGTTAAATGTTAGTTAATATTATGGTTTATAAACTTGTGCTAATTGAAGCTTGTTTTGACCCGCTAAGTTACTACTTTTTCTTGAATCCTCACTCAATTGTTAATAAAAAAATCCATGGAATAATAATTTTGACTATCTTTGCACAAAAGCAATTCATCAATATCTAAATTCATATATGTCCTATGAAACTGTACAAGGCTAACATCATCTTTACTCGCGAGAAGGACCACTTTGAGGTCATCGAACATGGCTATGTGGGCGTTGAGAACGGGCGAGTCGTGGACGTGGCAAGTAGCGCCGACGCCTTTGGCCAGCAGGTCGAAGAGGTGATTGACTACGGCGACTGTCTGCTCATTCCTGCTATGAACGATATGCATGTGCATGCGGGGCAGTACCGCAACCAGGGCATCTCCATGGACTTGGCACTGCTGGAATGGCTCAACAACTACACCTTCCCCGAGGAGGCAAAATACAGTGACACGCGCTACGCAAGGCGCATGTACAGCCGCTTTGTGCACGACCTGTGGCGCTATGGCACGATGCGTACTGCAACCTTCGCCACTACTCATCTGGAGAGCACGCGCCTGCTCATGGAATTGTTCCGCGAGGCTGGCATGGGTGCATTGGTCGGCAAGGTCAATATGGACCGTAACTCCATCGACGAGTTGCTGGAAAGCGTCGATGAGGCTGTGGCAAGGAACGAGGCGCTCATCGCCGAGTGGAACGACCCCGACAGTCTCGTCAGACCCATCCTCACGCCACGTTTTATACCATCGTGCACGCCAGCCATGCTACGGGCTTGCGGTGAACAGGCACAAAAGTACCAGATGCCCGTGCAGTCTCACCTGTCTGAGAACCTGGGTGAAATCGCCTTGGTGAGTGAGTTGGAGCCCGAGAGCCGCTTCTATGGTGACGCCTACGACCGCTATG
>CACWKM010000210.1 GCA_902761475.1 uncultured Bacteroidales bacterium | reverse complement strand
CAGCAGGCAACCTGTGGGTTGTCACCAGTGCTGGCTTGCAGATATGTGACCAGAATGGCCGTGTGCGCGGCATCGTCGCGCTCCCGCGTGCAGTAGGTGCCGACGATGTGACGGCCATACACATCATTGATGGTGCCGTGACGCTCGATGGCAACCACCGCAGTTGGCAACGCTCGTTCAACGTCCATTCGCCCGTGCCGGGGCACACCCCACCCAGTCAAGGTCAGGGATGATGTGCCGCTCATCGCAGCCATGCCACAATAAAGCGGGGTGGAAATGCGTTTTATTTGTTAGGTGAAAGTTTGGTTTCGCCGTCATGCCTATGAAGATAATGAAACACATCATACGACTGCTGATTGCCGTGTTTGTGCTGAGCGCGGCGTTGCCGGTGACTTCGTGCAAGAGCGCGAAGTTGCGCGATGCCGACGAGGCATTTGACCGTGGCGAATACTATGATGCGGCAGTCATCTACCGCAAAGTGTATAATCGCCTGAAGAAACGCGAGGATCGCTGGCAACGAGGCGAGGTGGCCTACATGATGGGATTGTGCCATCTCAAACTCAACCAGGGTTCGCGCGCTTCGGCGGCTTTCCAGAACGCTATCCGCTATGAGTATGAGGACTCAATGGCCATTTTCTATCTTGCCCAGGCGTTGCACCGCGAGGGCAAGTATGCCCAAGCCATCGAGCAGTATAACAAGTTTCTGGAACTGCGACCCAACTACTGGCTTGCCAAGCAAGGCATCCGCGGTTGCCAACTTGCGCCCAAGTGGAAGGAGGAAGGCTCGCGCTACATCGTGAAGAGCGCAAAGATTTTCAACTCCCGCCGTGCCGATTTCTGCCCCATGTTCCTTGATGCCAACGCCGACCAACTCTATTTCACCTCGTCGACCGAGAAGGCTACTGGCACCGCCAAGAGCGAAATCACCGGTACCAAGAAGAGCGACGTGTTCTTCAGCAAGCAAAACGAAAAAGGGCAGTGGCAACGCCCCGAACCTGCTGAGGGCGAACTCAACACCGAGCATGACGAGGGCGTGACGGCCTTCAGCCCCGATGGCACCAAGATGTATCTGGCCAAGGCCATTCGCAAAAATGCTCCCAGCAGCGTGGAAATTTACACCAGCACACGCAGCGAGGCCAAGTGGAGCGCTCCGCAAAAGTTTGAGATAACCGCCGACACGCTCAGCGTCTATGGCGACCCCGCCGTGAGCCCCGACGGCAAATGGCTCTACTTTGCCAGCGACATGCCCGGTGGACAGGGTGGGCTGGACCTGTGGCGCGTGAACATTAGCGACAAGCGCGGCACACTCATTAATCTGGGTGACCAAATCAATACGCCCGGCAACGAGCGTTTCCCCTATCTGCGCACCGACAGCCTGCTCTATTTTGCCAGCGACGGACATCCTGGCATGGGCGGTCTGGATTTGTATCGCGCCGCGATGCAGCCTTCGGGCAAGTGGTTCATCGAGAACATGGGGGCTCCCATGAATTCGCCCGACGATGACTTTGGCATCACCTATGGCAAGGGCGAGAGCGGCTTCTTCAGTTCCAACCGTGGCGATGCGCGCGGCTATGACCACATCTTCAGTTTTGAGAAACCCGACTTGAAGATTTGGATTAGCGGCTATGTGCTCGACAAGGACGACGAGCCCGTGCCAAACGCCGTGATTCGCATCGTGGGCGACGATGGCAGCAACCAGAAGGCGGCTGGCAAGCCCGACGGGTCGTTCCGCTTCGACTTACAGCGCGGTGTGCGCTATGTGATGCTTGCAGGCGCCGAGGGCTATCTCAACGGCAAACAGGAGTTTGCCAGCGACCCCGACGAGGCCGACGCAGAGTATGGCGTGGACTTCGTGCTGGCGGCCATCAACAAGCCTCAGGTGGTGGAGAACATCTTCTACGACTACGACAAGGCATCGTTGCGCCCCGAGTCGAAACAGGCCCTCGACGAGATGGTGCAGGTGATGAACGACAATCCTCACATCGCCATCGAGATGGCGGCGCACACCGACCGCGTGGGTAGCGACCAGTACAACGACAACTTGTCGCAACGCCGTGCCAAGAGCGTGGTGGACTACCTCGTGGCTCACGGCATCTCGCCCGACCGCTTGCAGCCCCACGGCTACGGCAAGAAACGTCCAAAGACTGTGACAAAACGCATCAACAAACAATATCCGCAGTTCGCCGAGGGAACCGAACTCACCGAAGAGTTCGTGATGACCCTCAGCGAGGAGGACCGCGCTGCTGCCGACCAAATCAACCGTCGCACCGAGTTCCAAGTCCTCACCACAACCTACGATATGTACTGAAAGGAAGTACGGAAGTACGGAAGTATAGAAGTACAGAAGTATAGAAGTATAGAAGTACAGAAGTATTAAAGTACGGAAGTACGGAAGGATTAAGATATAAATAAATATTTAGGTTTTGAAGGATGGGGGAGAGGGTTGACTATAAGCAGGAACAGGCGGAGTTGTTTGCGGTGCGAATTGTCAAACTCACGTCTTTCCTGCGTGAGAAGAA
>CACWKM010000209.1 GCA_902761475.1 uncultured Bacteroidales bacterium | reverse complement strand
AAATTGCGCCAGGAATATCCCGGCATCAACATCGTGGGCTATCGCAACGGCTATCTCAAGACCGACGAGGAGCGTGCCGCGCTCATCGACGACATCGCCGCCCGCAAGCCCGACGTGGTGTTCGTGGCCATGGGGTCGCCCAAGCAGGAGTTGCTCATGGAGGAGATACAGCGCCGTCACCAAGCCATCTTCCAGGGGCTGGGCGGCAGTTTCGACGTCTACACCGGCCATGTGAACCGCGCCCCGGAGTGGTGGGTGAACCACAACCTGGAGTTCGCCTATCGCCTCATCAAGGAGCCCCGCCGCATCAAGCGCCAGGTGCATCTCCTCAAGTACGCCTGGTGGCTAGCCGCCCACAAACTCTAGGGCGGGCGTTAAGGTCTTTAAAGTCCTTAAAGTCCTTAAAGTCTTTAAGGTCCTTAGGGTCCTTAAGGTCCTATTTCCCGCTGCGCGGGGATTTCGCCAGTCGGAACTGGCTGCCATAGACGGGGAAGCGCAGGGTGAGGATGAGGCCGCCATCGACCACGGCTTGCACGTCGCGCTCGATGGGGCGTTGCGTGGCGTCGATCCACATGGCCTCGTAGGTGCCGCTAAACTGCGTGGCGGTGAGGCGGCCCTTGAGCATCATGGGCTGCCACTGACGTCGCAGCACCTCGGCGCCATCCACATAAGTCAGGTCGTAGCAGCGGTCGCCGGTGGCCACGATGGCCAGCGTGTAACGGCCGCCCAGACGAAGCACCTTGTCATTCATGTCGCGGTCAAGGTAGTGCCAATAGCCCTCCAGCGGGTCGTGCGAGGCGGCGAAGTGGGCGTCGAGAGCCTCGACGGTCCACGTGGTGGGCTGCACCAGGCGCTCGTCGTGGTCGATGCTCGCCACGGTGCGTTCTATGGCCACCTCGCAGCCGCTGCCCACCATCACGGCGGCGCTTAGCGCTGCTGTCGGCGCGGCGGCCACGTCAATCGTCATCACATCGTGGAGAAGGTGCTTGCCGGCGCGTATTGTCGCACGGCCACCGCTCACCACCACCTGCAGGGCGTTGAAGCCGTCGTGCAGGTCTATGTCGTCGCCCTCGCCCAGCGTGTGGGTGGCCAGCGTGGTCACGGTGTCGCCGTGCACGCGGCACGCGGCGAGGGTCATCGTGCGCTCGTCCATGATGTCGTCGTGCAACCGCGCGTTGGCGCAGCGCATCGTCACCATGTAGTAGGTGTCGGCCGAGCGGTGGAACACCAGTCCGCACTCGGTGTCGTTCACGCTGTGGCGGCGCTGCGTGGCGCTGTCGACCACGGCATAGGCGCGCCCGGGCTTGTTGTGGCGGTTCGCCAGCCGCACCATGTAGCGGTAGCCGTCGTGGGGTAGCGGCGTGCTGTCGGGCACCAGCATGGGGCGCATGGAGCCGTTGTGGGCCACGAGCACGTTGCCGCTCAGCGACAGACGTTGCTCGGCACCCAGCACGGCGGCATTCGGCAACTGGGCAAACCCGTTGTGCACCGTCGAGTAGCGCGACAGCGCCGCGGCACACAGCGCGCACAGCACCCACACGCCCGCCATTATGACTCTCACACCTTTCATGCACCCCAAAATTACGCATTTTTTCCTCCACAGCCAAATAGTTGCAATGCCAAATTTTTAGTAAATTTGCAAGGCCTTAAAGTCTTTAAGGTCCTTAGAGTTCTTAAAGACCTTAAAGTCCTCAAGGAAAAAGCATTGTTTCACACCATCATCGTCTAGCGCCATGCCCGAGCAACTCATCCGCCACAGCGGCAACTACCGCAACCTGCTGTCCTACCAGAAGACCGAGGTCATCTACGAGATGACATATTACTTCTGTCACACCTATCTGCAAAAGGGCGACCGCACCATCGACCAAATGGTGCAGGCGGCACGCAGCGGCAAACAGAACATCGTGGAGGGATGCGCCGCGTCGGCAACTTCGGCAAAAACCGAGATAAAACTCATCAATGTGGCAAAAGCCAGTTTGCAAGAACTGCTCGAGGACTACATCGATTATTTGCGTGTGCGCAACCATCGGCAATGGGAAGAGGGCTCGGTGGAATGGAACGCGATGCGCAACCTCGGGCGCGAGCACAACGACGCGGACTACTTTATGGAAATCTGCAAGACAAGACCGCCCGAAACCATTGCAAACATGGCTATCATACTCATCTACCAGGCTGACTACCTGCTCTATAAGCAACTCAAAAAACTCGAACAAGACTTCGTGGAAAACGGCGGCTTCTCCGAAAAAATGAGCCGAATCAGGCGCGACCACCGCGGTTCCTAACCACCAGCGAAGAGCAGCCCCCCACCATCACGAAAAAAAGCCCCCTCACACCCCCAAGTATGCCAGATTTTTAGTAAATTTGCACTTCAACATTAACAAACACAATCTCACCCCCCTTAAAAAACCACAACTGCTTAGCAGACAAAGAAACAAAAAACAAACTCCTCTGCGGCAACCACCCCATTAGGAGTTTCGTTATAAAAATAATCACCATAATTATGGCGAAAAAAAGGAAGATAGTCCATCCCGACCTGTTCTCTGTACCCAAATCGGAAAAGGAACAGAAGTTGGAAAGTGTGCAAG
>CACWKM010000208.1 GCA_902761475.1 uncultured Bacteroidales bacterium | reverse complement strand
GTCCATTCCGACCGGCCCGGCGACGTGCTCACCGAGGCCAACAAGGACTTAGTCTATGCTCTGGCCAACAGCAAATATTGGGTAACGCTCAAACTCGAGGGACGCGGTGGCATGAACCACCTCAAGACGCTCACCAAGGAGCAAATCAAGGACTTCTACAACGTGCTTACTCTCTACCGCCTCAAGGGTGGAAAGTTCTAAATACGCATAAATAGTTTTATCACGAAAATACGTCATCTGTTTTATCGGCGGGGTTGTCGTGGTGACAACCTCGCCGATGCTTTTTTATCCTCACAGACCCACTACACAAAAAAGGAGTAGTTCTCCTCCACGGGGAACTACTCCTTTGTGTGTGTTGAAATGGTTGTGTTGTGGCAACCTGTGTTGCCTCATGATTGCGATTTAGAGCAGAGTGACCTCAATATCGGCCTCGGTCTCTTTCACCTCAATTTTACCTTCGCGGGCCAGCCAGCCGATAGCAGCATAAAGTTCGTTAACTTTCAACTTGGTAGCCTTCTTGATGGCCTTGAGGCCAAGAGGTGCCTGTGCATCGTTCAAAGCATTCCAGGCAGCGCCTGCCCAATTGCCAATAATTTCTACGTTCATAATTCAAATTAACCTTTAATAAAACAATCTTTTCCTTAGAAAACGCTGCAAAATTACACATAATTTTCTTATTAACCAAATTTTAACGCAAAAATCTTTCAATAAGTCACAAATCGCACCACAATTATGACAATTTACACAACCCGGCGACATGTCGCGCACATCTCATGAACACATGTGAACACCGCAAGTGGCACATATAAAAAATTTGTTGTATATTTGTGCCTACACATTCATTCACTTTTCGCATTTTCTATCATGCTTGACATTCAAGGCACGCTGGTGAGTCTGGACTTGGTGGAGCGGTTCTTTTGCTGCGACCTCGAGAGTTGTCTGGGTGCATGCTGCATCGAGGGCGATGCCGGAGCGCCCATCACCAAGGACGAATATGAACTGCTCAAGAAAATATTGCCCACGGTGTGGGACGACCTGCTGCCGCGCGCCCAGGAAGAAATCGCGGCACACGGCGTGGCCTATGTGGACCAGGAAGGCGACTTGGTGACCAACATCATCGACGGCAAGAACTGCGTGTTTACCTGCTACGAGCCGGGCGGACTGTGCTCGTGCGCCATCGAGCGCGCCTATCGCAACGGACGCATCGCATGGCGAAAACCGTTATCGTGCTTCCTCTACCCCGTGAGGGTGAAACGTCTCTCCGACGGCACCTTCGCGGTGAACTACGACCGATGGAAGATTTGCAAATGCGCCGAGGTGCTCGGGCGAAAAGAAGGACTCAGGGTGTATCAATTCCTGAAAGAGCCCCTCATCGAGCGATTTGGACAAGCATGGTACGACGAACTGGCACTCACCTGCGAGCAATACCTGAAACAATTTGGCGACTAAGTTTTTTATTTCACCTTATATATAATTAGCACGATGAAACATCTGCTCACACTCGCGCTGCTGCTGGGCGCACAGTTTGCCTATGGCCAGCAACTGCTCACGCTCAAACAGTTGCCCACCACCAACAACGATTTTATCGCCAGTTTGGTTGTCAACACCGAGACGGGCGAGCAAACGGCCTACGTCAACTATCACCACCGCAAAGTGCAAACCATCCCCGACGTCATGGTGATGCCCTACGAAGGCAACATCATCCACTATGTCGATGCCAACTTCGACGGCCACATGGACGTGTATGTGGGCACCGGCGAGAGCCGCTCGGCCAACGTGTTGTTGCTGTGGGACAAGAAGCGCGGCGAATTCAAACTCTGGGACGACGACTACCTGCAGAATCCGGTGTTTGACGCCGAGGAGAAAGTGATTTACAGCAGCGGGTCGTCGTCGGCATGGGACTACGACTACACCAAGCAGGCGTGGAGCGGTGGCAAACTCATCACGGTGGAGCACCTCAACCGCCACACCTCCGAGGATGGCGTGACGCGCTACTCGCTCATGCGCGACGACAAGTTGATGCTCAACACCACGGTGAAGAAGCAGTTGCCTGCCGAGTGGCGACGCATCATCGCCCTCGAGCAATGACGCGCCGCGCAAGGGAATTTAGGACAGATTAGACAGGGCGTGCTCCAACTCGGTGCTGCTGAGTTTCAGGTGGAGTTCGCCGCGGTGGGCATAGGATATATTACCCGTCTCCTCGCTCACCACGATGGCGATGGCGTCGGTGGCCTGGGCAATGCCCAGCGCCGACCGGTGACGCAAACCGAGGTAGCGGGGCAACGACGTGTCGTGACTCACCGGCAAGATGCAACCGGCGCTCTTGAGTTGTGAGCCCGAGATGATGAGCGCGCCGTCGTGGAGCGGGCTATTCTTGAAGAAAATGTTTTCGATGAGACGCGAATTGATGGTGGCATTGATCATGTCGCCAGTCTTCTCGTAGTCGTCGAGCGGCAACTCGCGCTCCACCACAATGAGGGCGCCCGTCTTGGTCTTCGACATGCTCATGCAGGCATAGACCACCGGCATAATCCACTGCTTGTCGTCGCCGTCGGCACCACGGCGGCGGAACAGGTTGCCAATGAATCCCCAGCGACGCTGCGAACCCAACTCGGTGAGGAAGCGCTTGATTTGG
>CACWKM010000207.1 GCA_902761475.1 uncultured Bacteroidales bacterium | reverse complement strand
GAGCGACTCATCAGCATCGCCATTTGCGCCGCCTCGTTCGGCCTCGTGTTCTTCACGCGCTTGCACCCCATCATCGTCATCATCCTCGCCGGAATCACTGGATTGCTCGTCTTTTGACCCGCTTTTTACCCCATTTTGCTGGGTTTTTAGGCGCACAAGTTGCATGATTGTAAAGTTTTGTGTAAATTTGCCACATTAACGGGAAATTATAGCGGAATGGTCAACAAAAGCACACTTGAAAAGATTATCAGCGAGGACTTGTCGGCGATATGGAAAGTGCTGTCGATGGACGAGAAGCACTTGATTGCCGATAACTTCGTCGTACACAACTTCAAGAAGAATCAAATCATCTATGCCGAGAAAGACGAGCCTGTTTATCTGTGGTGTCTGCTCAAGGGCAAGGTGAAACTGTATAAGGATGGCATCGGTGGTCGTCAGCAGATTTTGCGTCTGTACCGCCCCATCCAGTACTTTGGCTATCGTGCTTTTTTTGCCCAAGAACCTTATGTGTCAACGGCAGCGGCCTTCGAGGCATCGGCTCTGGGGTCCATCCCCATGAGCATAGTCAAGCAAATCATCGACAGCAACCGTGAGTTGGCATGGTTTTTCATCCACGAATTGAGCAAGCACCTGGGCGGTTCCGACACGAAAATTGTCACCCTCACCCAGAAGCACATTCGCGGCCGCTTGGCCGAGGCACTCATGCTCCTGCTCGACAACTACGGCTATGAGGACGACGGCGCCACGCTGAGAATCTACATGGCGCGCGAAGATATTGCCAACTTGTCGAACATGACCACGTCCAACGCCATTCGCACCCTCTCGTCGTTTGCCCAAGAGCGCATCATCACCGTTGACGGGCGACGCATCAAAATCATCAACGAAGAGGCACTGCGCAACATCAGCAAGTTCGGATAAAGCCCCTGCCGCGCATTTCCTGTTGAAAGACCACAATTTACTCACTGCTATGCTCATCGCCAATCAAAAGCGAAAAGAAAACATCGCCGAATACCTCCTCTACTTGTGGCAAGTGGAGGACATGTTGCGTGCGTGCAACCTCGACATGGCGCTCGTTGACGAACGCCTGGTGGGCCGCTTCGACGTCGACGAGGCCACACGCCACGAGGTGCACGAGTGGTATGAGTCGCTCGTGCTCATGATGCAACACGAGCAACTCAAGCAAGGCGGCCACTTGCAAATCAGCAAGAACGTGCTCATTCGCCTGCACGACCTGCATGCGCAACTCCTGGCCGACGACAAGTATGCCGACTATGCCGCCGAGTTCTATCGCACGCTGCCCTTCATCGTGGAGTTGCGTGCCACCCTACCCGCCGAGCAGCGCGAGGGCGAACTCGAGACGTGCTTCAACGCCCTCTATGGCGTGTTGCTGCTGCGATTGCAAGGCAAAGAAATCACGCCAGCCACGGCGCTCGCCATCAAGCAGATTGGCCACTTTGTGGGCTTGCTGGCGGCCTATTTCAAGAAGGACGAGGAGCAGCCGCTCTTTGGCAACGACGACATCACGCTATGAACCGACAACTGCTCATCACAGGCGCGCAAGGCCAGTTGGGGCTGGAACTCCAACTTGCTCTGCAAGGTCGCGAAGACTGGACGGTGCTGTGTACCGATGTGGCACAACTCGACATCACCGACGAGGCGGCCATCGAGGCCTATTTTGCGGCCCACGCCATCGACATGGTGGTGAACTGCGCGGCCTATACCGCCGTCGACCGTGCCGAGGATGACGAGGCCAACGCCCGTCGCATCAACGCCATGGCACCCGCTTTGCTGGCAACAGCGTGCAAGCGACATGGCGCAAGGCTGGTGCACGTCTCGACCGACTATGTGTTCGACGGCAACAAGAACACGCCCTATCGCGAGGACGACACGCCCCACCCCGTCACGGCCTATGGCCGCACAAAACTTGAGGGTGAACGCCGTGTGCAGGAAATCTTGCCTCACGACAGTGTGATTGTGCGCACCGCGTGGCTTTATTCGCCCCACGGCAAGAACTTCGTCAAGACCATGCTCCAGTTAGGGCACACCAAGGACGCGCTCCGCGTGGTGGTGGACCAAGTGGGCAGCCCCACGAGCGCCACCGACCTGGCTGGTGCCATCGTGACAATCATCGATGCGCCACAGTGGGTACCGGGCATCTACCACTTCACCGACGAAGGTGCCATCTCGTGGTATGACTTCACGATGGCCATCCATCGGCTGGCAGGCATCACGGCTTGCGAGGTGAGCCCTTGCCTGAGCAGCGAGTATCCCACTCCAGCCCACCGGCCGCCCTACAGCGTGCTCGACAAGTCGCGCATCAAGCGCACCTATGGCATCCACATCCCGCATTGGGAGGCGAGCCTGCGCCTGTGCTTGCAGCGCATGAACGAAACGCTTTAACACGAATTGCTAATTCACGACTCACAAGAGTTCATGGAAAATCAATTAGAAGAAATACAACGTCGCCGCACATTTGCCATCATCTCGCACCCCGATGCTGGTAAGACCACGCTCACCGAGAAACTGCTGCTCTTTGGCGGTGCCATACATGTGGCCGGCGCCGTGAAATCCAACAAAATCAAGAAGACGGCCACCAGCGACTGGATGGAGATAGAGAAGCAACGTGGCATCTCTGTGGCCACGTCGGTCATGGGATTCAACTATG
>CACWKM010000206.1 GCA_902761475.1 uncultured Bacteroidales bacterium | reverse complement strand
TATGGGTGTTTTTCCGTGCCGACGATGCCGCCACGGCGTGTTCGATGCTTGCCGGCACGGTGACACGCATGGATGTGGCCTATTTTCCGGTGTTTTTCCAGGTGCGCTATGTGTGGTGCCTGATGATGGCCATCGTCATCGCCTTACACTATGTGCCGCAAACCGTCTATGACGGCCTGCGGCAATGGTTTGTGGAGTCGTTCTGGATTTTCAAACTCCTTATTTTTGTGGCTGTGGTGCAACTTGTGCTGGAGTTTGCTGCAGCCGATGTGCAGCCGTTCCTTTACGCTCAATTTTGAGGTTCCAACATGCTCAAGGCCTTGATGATGCCTTGTGTTCCTTGCTCAACGCGTGCGCGCTGGGTGGCAAGGTTCATGCGCACAAATCCTTCGCCCGCTTTGCCGTACATGGTGCCGGCGTTGAGCAGCACTCCGCCGTGCTTGGCGATGTGTTCCACGAGTTGTTCGCTGGTGAGGCCGTAGGCTCGGCAGTCGAGCCATGCCAGGTAGGTGCCTTGTAGCGGTGTGATGTGCACCGCGGGCAGTGCCTCTGAGATGGCCTCGTTGACGTGGTCGAAATTCTCCAGAATGTATTCGTTAAGTTGGTCAATCCACTCGTCGCCATACTTGTAGGCTGCGATGACTGCTTCCACGCCAAATGGGTTCACGTCGCAGGTCTCGTTGATGTTGATGGCTCGGTCGATGCGCTCGCGTGTCGCGGCGTCGTTGCACACGATGATGGCGTTTTGCAATCCGGCGATGTTGAACGCCTTGCTTGGTGCCACGCAAGTGATGACGTCGTCGTTAAAAGTGGCGGTGGGGAAGTGGAGGTTGAGCCCGTGCACAAACTCGCAGTGAATCTCGTCGCTCACGATGCGCACGCCGTGACGCTGGCACAATTTTATCATGCGTTGAATCTCGGGTCGGCTCCACACTCGGCATGCGGGGTTGTGCGGGCTGCACCAGAGCAAGATGCGCGCTTTGTCGCTCGACAGCGCTGCCTCGAGCGCAGTCCAGTCAATTTCGTAACCCCGCGGATCATAGCGCAATGGCACCTCAACGGCCTCGCACTTGCTGTTGCGAATGGAGGAGAAGAAGCAGTTGTAGATGGGTGTGAGCACGACCACCTGGTCGCCTGGCTGGGTGAGTGCCTGCAAGATGGCGCTGATGGCGGGCACCACGCCAATGGTGACAATCATCGAGTTGCGGTCGATGCGCCAGTCGTGGCGACGCAGGAACCAGTCGATGATGGTCTGATAGTACTTTTCGGGAATACACTCGTAGCCGAACACGCCGTGTTCCACTCGTCGGCGCAACGCCTCCTTGATGAATGGCGCCACTTCAAAATCCATGTCGGCAATCCACATGGGGAGCAAGTCCTTGGCGCAAGGACTGTCCCATTTGCAGCACGACGAGCCGCGACGCTCAACGATGTGATCAAAATTGTAGTCCATAGTGTTTTATTGTTGGTTTTCGGTATTGTTTTCTTGGTGAAGCCGTTGCACGATTTGGCAAGTGGCTGGCGGCTTGATGTTGTCGTCGATGATGATTTGCCCCACCTCGTCCACGACGATGCGTCCGGCAGCCGGGTTCTTGATGCTCTGCACACGCCCGCGAATGTCGGCCGTGAGAGTGGAATATTCAAACATGAGGTCGGCGTCGTCGCCAAATGTGCAATTTTCAAGCACTAAATCGTGGGCGTAGCACAGCGGTTGCTGCCCGGTGATGTGGCAGTTGATGAGCCGCAAGTTCTTGGAGTGCCAGCCCAGGAATTCGCCGTTGAGCACGCTGTCGATGATAGTCACGTTTTCGGTTTCCCAAAAAGCGTCCTTGGTGTCGATGTGCGCGTTGCGGATGATGGCGTTTTTCACATACTGGAAAACGTACTTGCTGTCGCTGCGCAGGTTGTCGATGTCGATGTTGGAACTGCCCATGAAGGGGTAGGTGCCGTCGTGCAAGGTGACATCGCGCAGGGTGAGCCCGTCGATGTTCCAAAATGTTTCGTCGGCATCGTTGATGGTGACGCGTGTGAGCGAGAGGCGTTTCATCTCGCGGAACAGTTTGGGGGCATTGATGATCGTGTCGCGCATCTCCATGTCGGTAGAGTACCAAATGGCCGAGCGCGACCCTGGCTCAAAGAGGCAGTTGGTGATGAGTGAGCGCGTGACGTGCCAAAGCGGATACTTGCCGACGAAGCGGCAATGGTCGCACTCGATGTCGCTGCACTCTTTGATGCCGCTCTCGCCCTCGGTGATGGTGACATGCTCAAGCCGGAGGTCGTGGCTCTCAAAGAGCGGGCGCTCTCCGCCGAACGATTGGTCTTTGATGATATCCATAGTGTAGAGTTTTATTCGTGATGCAAATTTGCTGTAGTGTTAACTGCCTTGCTTGTAAACTTTTATCCATCTGTCGCTGTGCAATCGCACGAGGTAGATGCAGCCGCGGAATGTGAGTTCTACTGCCATGGCGGTCCACACTCCCACGAGTCCCATGGTGCCCACGAGCATCGCAGCGAGGGTGAGTCGCACGGCCCACATGCTAAACAAGTTCATGCCGCATGGCACCAGCGTGTCGCCGGCTCCCACAAAGACGCGACGACCTGCTCGACGGGCGACATGATGCCCATCATGAGCGGCGCGCCCACATACATGAGTATGCCCATGAACGTCATCACCGCCATTCCCAAGCCCACGGTGATGCGTGCAAATTGCCGTGCCAGTTCACGTCGTGCCGCCCCTATGCTTTGTCCCACCAGCGTGGTCGCCGCCTCGCCAATGCCGTAACCGGGCATGTAGCACAGGCTCTCGGCCGTGATGGCGAACGTGTTTGCTGCCAGTGCAATGCTGCCCAGAGGCGCCACGATGGCGGTGATGATGATTTGTGCGCTGCACATGAGCGTGTGTTGAACACCCATGGGCATGCCTATGTGCCATGCCTTGCCCAGACATTGCGACGTGGGACGGTAACTGCATCGACTGTCTTGCCCCAAGCGCAACTCGGGTGAACGGGTGAGCAGATACCAAAGCATGGCCACGGCGATGATGGCCTCGGAAGTGATGGTGCCAATGGCGGCTCCCTTCACACCGAGTCCGGCGCCGGGCATGGTGAACGAGAATCCTGCAATGGTCAGTTCACGCGTGGGGAAGATGAGCAAGAAGTTAAATGCCACGTCGAGCACGCACATGACGATGTTGAGCAAACTGGGCACCTTCATGTTGCCGCTGCTGCGCAGCATGCCGCTGGCCAGAAAGTCGATGGTGAGCAACGGCAGTCCGATGACGAAGATGAGAAAATAGGTGGAGGCGGCGGGGATGATGTCTTCATGGCCACCCAGCCAGTGGGGTAGTGGCCCGCTGATGGCGGCGCCCACGGCTACGATGAGAAGTCCGAACAACAGGCACACCACCATGGATTGCCGCAAGACGTGTCGCGCCTGCTCATTCTTTTTGGCTCCCAGCAGATGTGCCACTTGCACGGTAAATCCTGTGGTGACAGCGCTACAAATGCCCCCAAAGAGCCATAACGTGGTGGAAACGAGCCCAATCGATGCCGAGTCGTCGGCCCCCAGGCTACCCACCATGGAGGCATCGATGTATTGCATGATGATGCTCGAGAGTTGTGCCATGATGGCGGGCACGCTGAGCGAGGCCGTGAGCAGCAGTTGCTGCCGCAGCGTCATGGGCTTGCCGTCGCGAATGAGGGCAAGCAGACCGTCTTTGCTCGTGTGCGCCATCGGATGGTTTTTCTCATTGCAAAGTTACTAAATAGTTTTTAGTTATCGATGATAGGCTTGACGGTTTTCCATGAAATATGGACAATTACGCACTCGTCTGTCGCCCCCAAGGGGGCTGATGGTTTGATTTTTTGCGTCATACACAGGGGTTCTGGACGTGCCACGGCACGTCCCTACAGTTTTGCGTGGGGATTGCGTCGCTGTGCCATTGTAAAACAACGAATTTCACGGATTAATTCAATGAAGAATTATGAATGAGGAATTATGAATGAAAACAACGAATTTCACGGATTACGCGGATTGTTTCACATCACCGTCCGCACGGTTTTGCCGTGGGGGCTGTGGCATTGCGCCCGGAGGGCGCCCGCTGAGTAACCCCCAGTAAAATTGGCCGTGCGAGCCTTGAGCGAGCAGGGCGATTTCACTGGGGGGGGGAGGCACCTCATCAAGCCGTCGCCAGCGGCGACCACCTTGCGCACGTCTTTTGCTGAATCCAAGGGGGTCGCCGCAGGCGACGTTTTCACTACTGCACGATAACCCCCTGTGGGACAGATGTCCCACAGGGGGTTACTCAGAGGTCGCCCTCCGGGCGAAATATTACCGATAACCCCCAAAATCAATCGTTTCGCAGCGTCGCCGCAACCGGACGTGCCACGGCACGTCCCTACAGGTTACCGTGGGGGGGGCGGCGTCGCAGTGTAGGGACATGCCGTGGCATGTCCGCTGTAACGCCTTCATTGACAGCGCCGAAGGCGCTTGGCGCATCGAAGATGCGACTTTGTTTGAAGGACCATGCAAGTGCATCGAAGATGCACGCAGCTTGGTCATAAACGTGAAGGGCTGCAAGTGCCTCGTAGAGGAACTTTAAATGTGTAGCGGGAAAGTGAAGTTCCTCTTCGAGGCACCTACTGCCTCGCATGCTGTGACCAAGCTGCGCACCTCTTCGAGGTTGCTTGCATGGTCTTACGAACAAAAAGCCCCTTCGGGGCATCAAGCGTCTTCGACGCAATTAAGGCCGCAGCATGTCCGCGATAATGCCCTCATAGCCAGCGCCGAAGGCGCGAGTGGCTCGAAGAGCCGCAAGTGAATTAAACCCCAGGTGAGTGCCTCGTAGAGGGACGAAACCTGGGGACACTGCACAGCCACCCCAATCCGTGCCTCGAAGAGGGACAATTACGCACTCGTCTGTCGCCCCCAAGGGGGCTGATGGTTTGATTTTTTGCGTTATACACAGGGGTTCCGCTGCGCTCCCCCCCTGCCTAAATTCTGCCCAGCCCTAACGGGCTTACCCTCAGCAGCGTCGCCGCAACCGGACGTGCCACGGCACGTCCCTACAGTTTGAGGGCGTGGAACGATGCGCCATTTCAACCATTGATATTATGGTTCTATAAGTTTAATTTTACAATTGTATTTTAAATGAAATCTATCTGGAATCTCAACGTTATCGTCGCCGAACATGTACCATTCCCATTCTTTTGACTCA
>CACWKM010000205.1 GCA_902761475.1 uncultured Bacteroidales bacterium | reverse complement strand
AACAGCACGCGCGCCGTGGCCAGCGTGTCGGCAGGATACAGGTCGAGTTCGCTCAGCACGTCGTAGATGCGGTCGGCGCCAAAACTGATGCCCACGCCGCTCAAGCCCGGCATGCCGAACACTCCCGTGAGGTTGTCGTAGCGGCCGCCGCCCGTGATGCTGCCTATGGCCACGTCGAGGGCCTTCACCTCCACGATGGTGCCCGTGTAGTAGTTCAGGCCGCGCGCCAGCGACACGTCAAACTCCACCTGGGCCCTCACGCCCAGTGCCTGCACATGTCCCAGCACGTAGCGCATCTCCTCCAGGCCGCGCTGGCCCTCGTCGATGCCGGCGAGCAGCCCCTCGAGGGTGGCAAGTTTCGCCGCGTTATCGCCGCTGAGGGTGAGCAGCGGACGCAACTGCGCCACGGCAGCCTCGCTAAGCCCCTTCGACAGCAACTCCTCGTTGACCTTCTCAAGCCCTATCTTGTCCATCTTGTCAATGGCCACCGTGATATCGACAATCTTCTCTGGCGCGCCTATCATCTGAGCG
The DNA here is from genome assembly GCA_902761475.1 of uncultured Bacteroidales bacterium. Classification (GTDB taxonomy): domain Bacteria; phylum Bacteroidota; class Bacteroidia; order Bacteroidales; family Muribaculaceae; genus Sodaliphilus. The sequence goes on along the minus strand of CACWKM010000205.1, from coordinate 2,151 downwards.
ATGCCCGTGAGAATCTTGCGGTTGTTGAGTTTGATGGCCACGTTGATGCCAAATCGCGCCATCACCTCGTCGATCATGCTCACCAGTTCCACCTCGTTGAGCAGCGAGTCGCTGCCCACGATGTCGGCGTCGCACTGGTAGAACTCGCGGTAACGTCCGCGCTGCGGACGGTCGGCGCGCCACACGGGCTGCATCTGGAAACGCTTGAACGGCATCGACAGTTCGCCGCGGTGCTGCACCACATAGCGCGCAAAGGGCACCGTGAGGTCGTAGCGCAGGCCCTTCTCGCTGATGCGCGACGTCAAGTGCAACGAGTCGCGCTCAGTCAGCATCGCCTCGGGGGCGTCCTTCAGGTAGTCGCCGCTGTTCAGTATCTTGAACAACAACTTGTCGCCCTCCTCGCCATACTTGCCCATGAGGGTCGACAGGTTCTCCATCGCCGGAGTCTCTATCTGCTGGAAGCCATACAGGGCAAACACGTCCTTGATGGTGTTGAATATGTAGTTGCGACGCGCCATCTCTATCGGGGCGAAGTCGCGCGTTCCCTTAGGAATCGATGGTTTTTGTGCCATAGTGCGATAATGAAATGTATATATCTGTGTTTACAGGTTGTTGTCGATGACAAATTGCTCGGCACGCCGCAGGTCGTCGGGCGTGTCGATGCCTATGGTCTGGGCCTGGCTCACCGCGGTCTTCACCACGAAGCCGTTTTGCAGCCATCGCAGTTGTTCGAGCGACTCGGCCACCTCGAGCGACGAGGCGGGCAACTGCGTGACGCGCTCGAGCACCGCGGCGCGATAGGCATACAGCCCGATGTGGGCATAGTACTGATGCTTGCTGGCCCACTCCTGCTGCTCCACGCCGCGCAGATAGGGAATCACCGAGCGCGAGAAGTAGCGCGCGTTCATGTTGTCGTCGAGCACCACCTTGGCCGAGTTGGGGTCGGCAAGTTCCTCGTAGGGCGTGTCGGCGGCAAAGGGGCGCACCAGCGTGGCGATGTCGGTGCGCGCGTCGTCGAAGCACACCATGAGTGCACGCAACTGGTCGGGCTTGATAAACGGCTCGTCGCCCTGGATGTTAATCACCACGGCCTCGCCGCGTCCCGCCTTCTCGTAGGCCTCGCGGCAGCGGTCCGTGCCGCTGCGGTGTTGCGCGCTCGTCATCACCGCCTCGCCGCCAAAGCCGCTCACCGCCCTGGCGATGCGCTCGTCGTCGGTGGCCACCACCACATGCGTGAGCACCTTGCTCACCTGGCGCCACACCCGCTCAATCACCGGCATGCCGCCCAGCAGTGCCAATGGCTTGCCCGGAAACCGCGTCGACCCGTAGCGCGCCGGAATAATCCCAATAAAATCGCTCGTTTGCATATCTCAATTCAAAAAAAATCAATTCCAACCCGCAAAGTTACACATAAATACCCAAAGCACCCCCACCCCGCCCCCACAAAAATACCAGCAAAGCGGCAGATGAGGAGAATCAAAATTCACTTTTGCTGTAACTACTGTCAATAGTATTGCTCGATGTAACTATATGCTTTTTCGAAGACCTCGTTGTCTTTGATTTGGTACTTAATCCAAAGAATGGCTCGAAGTTTCTTCTTGATTTCGCGGCGAGCGGTTACGCTCTGGAAGGCATCGTTGAACTGGCGAATGATATTGACCACTTCATTGTCGATGTCGTTCACCACTTGTTCAACAATGATAGGCGTTTCTTCCGACTTGATGCTTTGGAAGAGGTCTGTCAACGCCGCTCTTGCCTGAGCACGCTTGTCCATCGGTTTCTCGATTTCCTTTTCTGCTTCCAGCAATTCACGGGCCATCTGCAATAGTTGTTTGAGGAAGTCGATGCTCGAAATCAAGTTTTGTTCCATGCGTTCACGCAGTTCATCCAGTTTCTCGGCGAACTTTTTATATTTCGGGTCTCCCTTGTGTTCGCCAAGGCGTATTCGGAGCATCTTTTCAACCTCCACAATTTTCTTCTCACGCTTCTTCTCATCCTCAAGAACAGAATCGATGATGTCGGCATCTACCACCAAGTCTTCAAGCGGAGTGCCAATGTCGATGGTGTCGATATTATTGTGAATGATTTCTATCGTTTTTGCTCCGAGTAAAGTCCAAATCAGATTACCACCACTGATGGGGCGCACACTTT
>CACWKM010000204.1 GCA_902761475.1 uncultured Bacteroidales bacterium | reverse complement strand
TGCTGGAACTGCCCGACGACACGACCAACGTGATTTTGCAAGGACGTTTCATCTTCAACCTCGACAGCATCGTGACGCATGAGCCCTATCTGCGCGGCGCCATCAGCATCGTCGAAGAAAGCAAGCCCAAGAAAACCGACAAGGAATTCAAGGTGCTCATGACGTCCATCCGCGAAATCACCATGGAGATGGTTGCCAACATGGGTGAGCGCGGGCGTGAATTTGCCTTCGCCATCAAGAACATTGACAACCCCATCTACCTGGTGAACTTCCTGGCCACCAATGTGCCCTTTGAGGCGGCTCAAAAACAAAAGTTGATCGAGGAACTCGACATGAAGCAGCGCGCCTATCTGCTCTATTCCATGCTCAAGCGCGAGGCACAACTCATGGAACTGCAAGCCGACATCCAGTCGCGCACGCGCGAGGACCTCTCGCAGCAGCAACGCGAGCACTTCTTGCAGCAGCAACTCCGCACCATCCAGGAGGAACTGGGCGGAGGCACCGACGACGTGACCGAACTCTCCGAGCGCGCCAAGAAGATGAAATGGGGCGAAGACGTGGAGAAGATATTCAACAAGGAGTTGAAAAAACTCGAGCGCCTCAACCAGCAGTCGCCCGACTACTCCACGCAGTATTCCTACCTCGACCAACTGCTCAGCCTGCCCTGGGGCACGATGAGCAAAGACAGTTTCAACCTCAAGCGCGTGGAAGAGCGCCTCAACCGCGACCATTACGGGCTGGAGAAGGTGAAAGACCGCATCCTCGAGCACTTGGCAGTGCTCAAGTTGCGCGGCGACCTCAAAGCCCCCATTTTGTGCCTCTATGGCCCTCCGGGCGTGGGCAAGACCTCGCTGGGCAAGAGCGTGGCGGCAGCGTTGGGACGCAAATATGCACGCATCTCACTGGGCGGATTGCACGACGAGGCAGAGATTCGCGGACACCGCCGCACCTACATCGGCGCCATGCCCGGACGCATCATCGACGCACTGGTGAAGTGCGGAACCAGCAACCCCGTGATTGTGCTCGACGAAATCGACAAGGTGGGGCAAGACTTCAAGGGCGACCCCGCGGCAGCACTGCTCGAAGTCCTCGACCCGGAGCAGAACAACCGCTTCCACGACAACTACATCGATGTGGACTACGACCTGTCGCACGCCCTGTTCATCGCCACGGCCAACAACCTGAGCACCATCAGCCAGCCGCTGCTCGACCGCATGGAACTCATCGACATCGACGGCTACATCACCGAGGAGAAGTTGGAGATTGCCAAGCGCCATCTCGTGCCCAAGCAACTGGACAAAAACGGCTTTGCCAAGCGCGAGGTGAAATTCACCCCGGCTGCCCTCACCACCATTATAGAGAGTTACACGCGCGAGAGCGGCGTGCGCGAGTTGGAGAAGAAAATTGCCACCGTGCTGCGCAAGGTGGCACGCCTCAAAGCCATGGACAAGGACTTCCCTACCTCAATCACCCCAGCCCTGGTGCGCGAGTACCTGGGCGCAAAGGACTACAACCGCGACAAGTACGAGGGCAATGAGTTTGCCGGCGTGGTCACGGGCCTTGCTTGGACCGCCGTGGGCGGCGAGATTCTTTTCGTGGAGTCGTCGCTGGCCAGCGGCAAGGGCGAGAAACTCACCCTCACGGGCAATTTGGGCGACGTGATGAAGGAAAGCGCCGTCATCGCCATGCAATATCTGCGCTCGCACAGTTCCATGCTGGGCATCAACAACGAACTGTTCGACAAGTACAATGTGCACATCCACGTTCCCGAGGGAGCAATCCCCAAGGACGGCCCCTCGGCCGGAGTGACGATGGTCACTTCGCTGGCCTCATCGTTCACCCAGCGCAAGGTGCGCGACCACCTGGCCATGACGGGCGAAATCACGCTGCGCGGCAAGGTGCTGCCCGTGGGAGGCATCAAGGAAAAAATTCTTGCTGCCAAGCGCGCCGGCATCACCCACATCGTGCTGTGCCGGGCCAACGAGAAGGACATCAACGAAATCAACGCCATGTACTTGAAAGGTCTCACGTTCCACTACGTCGACACCATTAGCGACGTGCTCAATGTGGCCTTGCTGCCCGACCTCGTGGCACACCCGCAACAACTATTATAGCCACTCGCCCCACCCTTTTCGGAGGGTGGGCGCCGAAACGGTTATTTAGACAAAATCTAAATAACAACAAAAGTACATTTTATTGCTAACACGTTGTGGTTGCTTTCTTTTACGAAAAGCAACCAAGGAATTTAGACGGCAAATGGGGATTATCGTTTTTCGTTGTTAATAACTTTTTCTACGCTATTATTCAGCGATTTAAAACCGAGCACATGCGTTTCACGGTGGGTTGTTAATAACTTTTTTCCTAAATAGTTGTTTCTCAAACTCTTTATTGTTGAGTGGTAAATTCCAAATTTTTTTTGCACTTTTTTTAATAAAAAAAATGCACGAAATTTGTACTGCTAAAAGTTGCGGCATTTAGTTCCGTGACGCCAAGAAAAATCGCATCAATGGCCGATAATAAAGTAACAAAAATGTGGGATGATTGCCTTGCTATCATCAAGGACAATCTGCCAGCCGAGCAGTTCTCTGTTTGGTTCACTCCCATCATTGCCGAGAGCCTCGAGGGCTGCCGGCTCACGCTCCGCGTGCCGTCGCAGTTCTATGTCGAGCAACTCGAGGAGCGTTACTT
>CACWKM010000203.1 GCA_902761475.1 uncultured Bacteroidales bacterium | reverse complement strand
GTTTAGAAAATGATTAAATCAATCGTTCAAAATCATTAGAGGCCAAGTTTCTTCTTGGCGTCCTCAGCAGCGCCCTTAGCGGCATTCTTGGCAGCGTCGGCACCCTTGTCAACGGCCTCAGCACCCTTAGCGGCGGCTTTGTCGACAGCCTCGGCGGCTTTCTCCTTGCCAGCCTCGGCAGCCTCGGCGACCTTCTCCTTAGCGGCGTCTACGACCTCGGCAGCGGCATCCTTGCCAGCAGCGGCGACACTGTCGGCAGCCTCTTTAGCCTTGTCGAGCAGGTTGATCTCGCCAATAGCAGGCACGAGTGCAGTGAGTTTGTCCTTGTTGGCATCAATGGCAGCCTTAACCTTAGCCAGCAGTTCGTTGGCCTTGATGGTGTCGCCAGCGGCTTTGAGATCCTCGGCCTTCTTTTGGAGGGCGTCGAGAGCAGCGATGGCAGCAGCCGAGTCGGGGGCGTTGATAAGGTTCTCGATAGCAATCGAATCCTCATTGGCTTCCTCAGCATTGGCGTTAGCGTTTTTGTCGCAAGCAACAAATGCCAGTGCAGCAACGGCTGCAATCATCAATAACAACTTTTTCATAATACCAAAACTTTAAAATTGTTAATAAAACATTGTGCGATTGTTGAAAATCGGGTGCTAATGTATGGCATTTTTTTCATTCCGCAAATTATTTTGGCCAGATTTACGCTTTTTAACACAAAAATAGTCGATTTGCCAGGCCGAGAGGCCGTGTGGCCAGTTGTGCGCAGTATATATAAATAAGGAGTGGTTTGGTGGAATGAACTTTTTGGCTTAAATTTGCAACAGAAACAAGACAACGCTATGGGATTGATAGATGATAGCAAACGCGTGAACGACCTTGTTGAGGAACGTGCCGTGCTGGTGGGCTTAATCACGCCCGAGCAGGGCGAGAGCCGTGCGCGAGAGTATCTCGACGAGTTGGAGTTCCTTGCCACTACAGCGGGTGCCGTGACTGTGAAGCAGTTTACTCAGCGCTGCGATTGCCCCAATCGGTCCACCTTCGTGGGCAAGGGCAAACTCGACGAGATAGCCCGCTATGTGGAAGATAACGAGGTGAACCTGGTCATCTTTGACGACGACCTCACACCCAAGCAGGTGGCCAACATCGAGCGCGAGGTGAAGGTGAAAGTGCTGGACCGCACGAGTCTCATCCTGGACATCTTTGCCAAGCGCGCTCAGACCGCCAATGCGAAGATGCAAGTGGAGTTGGCGCAGTATCAGTATTTGTTGCCCCGACTCACTGGCATGTGGACCCACCTTGAGCGTCAGCGAGGCGGTATCGGTATGCGTGGCCCGGGTGAGGAGCAGATTGAGACCGACCGCCGTATCGTGAAGTCGAAAATCGCCTTGCTCAAACAGAAGTTGCAAGCATGGGACAAGCAGAAGTTTATTCAGCGCAAGAATCGCGGCAAACTCACCCGCGTGGCCCTTGTGGGCTACACCAACGTGGGCAAGTCCACCCTGATGAACGTGCTGAGCAAGAGCGACGTGTTTGCCGAGAACAAACTCTTTGCCACGCTCGATACCACCGTGCGCAAGGTGGTGATAGACAACTTGCCCTTCCTGCTCACCGACACTGTGGGGTTCATTCGCAAACTGCCCACCCACCTGGTGGAGTCGTTCAAGACCACACTCGACGAGGTGCGCGACAGCGACTTGCTGGTGCATGTGGTGGATATTTCTCATCCGCAGTGGGAAGAGCAAATCGAGGTGGTGAACCGCACGTTGCAAGAGGTGTGCGACGCGGCCGGCAAGGAGATGATTATGGTGTTTAACAAGGTGGACAAGTTCAGTTATGTCCCCAAGGACGACGACGACTTGACGCCACGCAGCCGCGAGAATATCCCACTCGACGAGTTGCGTCAGTCGTGGATGTCGCGCATGGCGGGCAACTGCGTGTTCATCAGCGCGAAACACGGCACCGGGCTCGACGCCCTCAAGCAGTTGCTCTATGAGAAGGCGCGCATCATCCACACCGAGCGCTTCCCCTACAATGACTTCCTGTATCAGACCTACGACGACCTGTCAACGGAGTAATAATCACAAACGAAAATAGAGTTGAAACGATGAAAACGATGAAAATTGCAATGATGGTTTTAGCGACAATGATATCCTTTGGCTGCTCGCATTATGCCGAGGCCAATGATGGTGAGTTCATCGAGAAGGGCCTCCTCTATGAAATTTTGGACGATGGCACCGTGGCCGTGGGCAAGGTGAGCGACAAATCCAAGCCCAAGGGCAAACTCGTGATTCCCGACAAGGTGACGCACGACGGAAAGACCTATGTGGTGAGCACCATCAACAGTTGGGGTTTCTTTGGTTGCGACAAGATTACGTCGGTTGTGCTCCCTGCGTCGGTGACCAATGTTGACATCTGGGCGTTTACTGGCTGCAACGGGCTGAAAGAGTTCACTTTCCCGCCCACAGTGACCCGCATCGGTTATTGTGTGCTCGAGAGTTGTGAGAACCTGGAACGCGTCACCTTGTCGCCCAACATCACGACCATCGAGGACCGCTTGCTCAAAGATTGCCAGAAGTTGCAGCAAGTGGACCTGCCGTCGGGCATCACGAGCATTGGCAACAGTTCATTCAGCGGCATGACCATCAAGAGCCTCACGATACCCGAGGGCGTGACGAGCATAGCCCCCTATGCGTTTGCCTACAACG
>CACWKM010000202.1 GCA_902761475.1 uncultured Bacteroidales bacterium | reverse complement strand
ACCGTAGCCATTGTAAAAGTTATAGCCGGCGGGCGGCTGCAACGAGGCCAACTTCTCGCCACCGGTGATGAAGTATTGGAGCGAATGGTTCTCGATGGAAGTGGCAAACTGGTAGGCCACCTGCGTGGTCATGAAACCGTGGGTGATGCCCTCGCGCTCGAAATAGTCGTTAATGGCCATCAGGTCGAGGCGCATATCCTCGGGGATGATGTGCAATGTGGCGCCACAGGTGAGCGCGGGGTACATGTCCATCATGCAGGCGTCGAAACCATAACTGGCGTAGGCGGCCACACGTTTCTCGGCGGTGAGGTGGTTGTGGCGCTGATACCAGTTGACAAACGCCACGAGGTTGCCGTGTTCGAGTTGGCAACCCTTGGGCACGCCAGTGGTGCCCGAGGTGTAGAGCAGGATGAACAGGTCGTTCGGCTCGATGGTCACGTTCACGGGTTGGGTGGCGGGCGGCAGTTTGTCGATGTCGCCTATGGGCAGCACGGGACCTTCATATTCGTTGACGATGTCGCGCAACGCCTCGTGGGCGATGAGCAACTTGGCGCCGGCATCCTTGACCATGAAGTTCAGGCGCTCGGCGGGGTAGGTGGGGTCGAGCGGCTGATAGGCGCAACCCGCTTTGAGTGCGCCCAGCGAGGCGATGGGCATCCACTCGCTGCGCTCAATGAGCACCGACACCACGTCGCCGCGCTGCAAGCCGCTTTGCACAATGTGCTGGGCGATGCGTTCGCTCAATTCGTCGACTTGCGCATAGGTGTATCGCTTGTCGCAATAGACCACGGCCACATTGGTCGGGTGCAGGGCCACCTGTTGGCGGAAGAGCGACACGATGGTCTGCGACGAGTCATAAGGCGCGTCGGTGAGGTTGAACTTGTCGAGCAACTCCACCTGCTCGGGAAGCGCCACGGGAATATCCTCCACACATTCGCAGTGCATCATGTTCATCAGCACAGCCTCGTAACTCATGAGGTGCTGGGCCACCAGTTCGTCGCTGTAGCGCGACGCGTCATACTCGGCCTTGAGTTGATATTTGCCGTCGATGATGTATATCTTCATGTTCATGGCGGCCGCCGAGGTGCTGTTGATTAGGCGTCGCACGCCCGAGGGATAGCCAAAGGTGTTGCCGGCGTCGAACAGTTCGCCTTGATAGACGAACAGCGTGCCCTGGGTGTTGATGCCCGTGTCGTGATGCAGGTCGGTGAACGAGTAAATGTCGTTTTTGCGGCAGCCCGACATCTGGTCCTGCATGTCGTGCAGCAGGTCAATCACCTTGGTACACTCCTTGAACTGGGTGAAGACCGGCAACGTCTTGACAAACATGCCTGCGGTGTGGGCGATGCGCTTGTCTTTGCGGCCGTTGTACACCGTAGTGAACAGCGACTGCTGTTCGCCCGCCGTGCGCGCCATGAGTATGCCATAGGCAGTGATAAAGTAGTTGCTCTTGAACACGCCGTGTTCCTTGCCATAACGGTCCACCTGCTCGGGGGTGAGGGCGATGGCGCGGAACTGGCTGTGCTCCACGCGTTGCTCGTCGTGACGGTCGGGCAGGAGCATGGTGTCCAGGTCGCCGCAATCAAAGGTGCTGGTGTACCATGCCCGCGCTTGCTCAAAGGTCTCGGTCTGGCGCAACTCCACCTCCTCGCGTGCCACGTCGGCCATGGTGAAGGTCTCGGCGGCGACCTCCTCGCCAGCATAGGCGCGCTCGATGTCACGAATCAGGAAGTTCAGCGTGGTGCCGTCGCACACCATGTGGTGAATGTCGAGAAACAAATACACATGGTCCTTGGCGCGCATCACGTTCACATGGAACAGCGGCCCCGTTTCCAGGTCGATGGGTTGGATGAGGTGCTTGCACACCTCGTCGATGTCGTCGATGTCCTCGACACGCAGTTGCATCGGGGTGGGTTCGCCATAGAGCATGGCGGGCTCGCCACCGTCGCCCGTGACAATGCGACTGAAAAACACGGGGTGAGCATTAAAGGCGCTCTGGACGGCGTCGCACAGCCTCTCGGCATCGACTTGTGGCGAAAATATATAGAGATAAGGGAGATTGTATGCGATTTGGCCACGCATCTGCATACATTCCACATAGATACCCATTTGAACCTGGGTCAGGGGAGTGGTGCTCATAAAAAAGAAAAACGAATAAGGGGTTGAAGAAAAATGACTTAATTCTTACTTGATGTTGAACAACTTGTCGAAGCCTGTCATCTTGAAAACGCTCATCACGTCGTTGTTGAGGTTCTCGATGGTGAGGTTGCCCTTTTGGGCGGCCACACGCTTGTTGAGCAAGAGGAAAAGACGCAAGCCTGAACTGCTGATGTAGTCCAGTTGTGCGCAGTCGAGCACAATGTTACCATTGGCATGCTCCATGAGAGGTTCAAACTGAGTCTGAATTGCCTGTGCGGCAGCGGTGTCGAGGCTGCCAGCGAGTTGTGCAACGAGTGCACCGTCGATGTTGTTGATTGAAAGGTCCATATCGCTTTTTATTGATTAAATGATATTTCAGTGGTTAGACATTAGTATTAACTCACAAAGTTACAAATAATCTTGCATTTTTTAAAGCATTTTCCCCAACAGTTTGCCCCAAAAAATCCCCCAGCATGAAAATCTAGTATAAAACTGTAATAACTAGTCGTTTCACATCGTGTTGCGGTTCAGGACGGGGATTGCGCAGTTAAGTGTAGGGACGTGCCGTGGCATGTCCGCGATACCGCCCTCATTGCCAGCGTCGAAGACGCAAGGCGGGTCGAAGACCCGACTTTGTTCGAAAGACCATGCGCGCAACCTCGAAGAGGTGCGCCGCTTGGTCACAAACGAGCAGAG
>CACWKM010000201.1 GCA_902761475.1 uncultured Bacteroidales bacterium | reverse complement strand
CCCTTCAACAATTATTGCCCCACCTACAATAATGGCATGACAACCTACACGGGGTGTGTGGCCACCGCTATGGCGCAGATGATGTACTATTACCAGTGGCCGCCCCAAGGTCGCGGCAGCAACACCTATGAAGACAAGGTGGGCGACAGCGAGACGCAGACACTGAGTCGCGATTTCTCGCAGTCCACCTATGCTTGGGACGACATGCTGTTGAGTTACGGAAATGGTTACACCACGGCACAGGCCAACGCTGTGGCACGGCTGATGAGCGATTGCGGCATTGCAGTGAATATGCACTATGGCTCCGACGGCAGTGGTGCGCAAACCATTGCTGCACGCGATGCGCTAGTCAACAACTTCGACTACGACGCCACCACACAGTTCGTGGTCCGCAGTAAGTGTACTGGCGACGAATGGGAGCAGATGATTGTTGATGAACTCAATGCTTCGCGCCCTGTGATGTATGCAGGGCAAGCCAGTGGCGGTGGACACGAGTTTATTTGTGACGGTTACAACAGCGAGGGCTATTTCCACTTCAACTGGGGCTGGAGCGGCAACAGCAACGGCTACTTCCTGCTCACCGCGCTCAACCCCAGGGAACAGGGCATCGGCTCCTTTGAGGGTGGCTACAACAATAACCAGGAAATAATCATTGGCATCAAGCCCAATCAGGGCGGCGAGCCGTTGCCGGGCGAGACGAAACTGTATATCGACAACTTTGAACCCGAAGTTGACCATGTCGCACTGGGAGAGCGAGTGAACATGCCCATCCAAGGCATCCGCCTGTTCTACACCGAGCAACCCGAGATTATGGCGATGGGGTTTTTAATCTATGACGCCAACGGAGAGGAGGTTGACGATTTCATTTTCAGCTTCAATATAGAAAACATAAAACAAGGCGCGAGTTACTCATGGGGCACCTACTACATTCCCAGCACGGAACTCAGCGAGGGAGAATATGACATCTATGTTGCGGCCACGTTTGATGCCGAGGAATATTTCATAGCAGAGACACCTCACGGCAAGCCCAACCACATCCACATGACGATAATCGGCAACACAGCCTACTTCAGCAATGTGCCGGCTCCCGGCGATCTGGTGGTGAACGGCATCACCATTGCCCCCACCATCCAGTCGGGCACCCAATCTTTTGCAGAGGTGAATCTGGGTTGTGACAATGGCGAGTATAACGCCAATGTTTATTTGGCCTTGCTCGATGGCAACAACGAGATGCAATACATGAGCAACGGCATGCTCATCGACCTGTGCGCTGGTCGCACCACACAACTCAGCACCAGTATCGCTCCAGAAGTGAGTGCCGGCAACTATACACTTGTGGTGCTCAACAATGCATATCAGATGGTGGGCACAGGGGTGCCGGTGACTGTTACCAGCGACGCCACAATTCTACTCGAATTGGTGTCGAACATTGCTGCCGTTTCGTCACAAATGCCGGCCGATGACTTGCGCGCAAGCGCCACAATTCGCAACAGTGGTCAATATGACTTCTATGGCAGTTTCGAAACATTTGTGCTCCCACATAATGGAGGCTACATCCTGGCGCGTCCACGGTCGGGCAACGTGTCTATCCCTGCTGGCGAACAAGTCACTGTGAACTTCATCTGCGACATTGGTGGAGTCGTGGGGCAATCCTACGATTGGTACTTGCGCGATCCCAACGACTTGTCGGCTAGATATATTTGGGATGATCCCACCACTTTCACCATCATTGAGTCGCGCCCCACAGCCACGCTGGCACAAATCATCGACGAGGGCGAGGCCAACACGGATTACCGCATCGACAACAACCTCATCGTGATGAGCGAAATGGACCCCGACGGCAACGTGTATGCCACCGATGGGCAGGGAGCATGGGTGTGCATCGCCAACTATCCCAACGGTGCTCCAGCACCCTTCGAGGGTATGGGTCTGCAAGGACGCTCCATCACGGGTACCTATTCCAAAGTGAATGGCAATCCCACGCTCACCCTCACCACTGCGCCTTATCAAGGCGAGAACAGCCATTTTGCCATCAAGGAATATGACCTCGGCAACCCGCTCGAGGCATTTGCCCCCGCTCCCTGCGAAGTGTTGCGTGTCACGGGTTACTACTCGACCAAGGGTGGCACTCCCAAGTTGCGCGGCTACGGCAGCGAAGCCGAAGCCCAGGGACAGAGCCTCGACCTCGACTTCGGGTGGTGCAGCGGCAGCAACACCATGCAGGAGGACAACCCCTACACCATCCACGGCGTAGCACGCCTCAAGAGCGATTGGGAGCCCAGCGCAGCACCGCGACGCGTCGGTGCCAATGACCCGCTGGCATTCCAGAACTACACCTTGAACGCCTTCAACTATCCGAGCACGCCCACCGCCATCGACACCATCAAGGCGGGCGATGCCACGGTGAAGAGCGTGCAATATGTCAACGCGCTGGGACAGGCCAGCGACCGGCCCTTCAACGGGCTGAACATCGTGGTGACCACACACACCGATGGCACTGTAAAGACGGCAAAAGTCGTCTTCTGAGATAAGAGTATATATTTAGAGTATGAGAAAATTTAGTGTTCTGATTTCACTCGTTTTCTCGGGGGTGCTGGTTGCTTTTTCTGCTCCGGTCACCCCCGAGCAAGCGAAGGAGGTTGCACAGCGCTTTGTCAAGTCGAGCGCTGCGCATTTGGCTCCAAGAATGGGAGCGGTTGCACCGCAGTTGGCTTATACTGCGCGCGATGCCAATTATTATGCATTCAACCTCGGTCGCGAAGCGGGCTTCGTGCTTGTGGCTGGCGATGACCGTGCCCCCAGCGTGCTGGCCTACAGCGACGAGGGGGCGTTCGACTTTGCCAC
>CACWKM010000200.1 GCA_902761475.1 uncultured Bacteroidales bacterium | reverse complement strand
AACGCATACCCACGTCGGCGAAGCCGTCGACGGGTTTCCACATATAGCGGTAGGACACGCGGCTGCAAGCGGCCTCGCGCGCCCATCCGCCGCCACGCAGTACGCGGCTAAAGCCCGTCTCTTGGCCAGTGGGATTGGTTTGTGCCTGGCTGCTGTAATTGCCATACCAATCCTGACACCATTCCAGCATGTTGCCGCTCATGTCATATATCCCCAGTTCGTTGGGCAACTTGGTGGCAACTGGTTGTGAGCCAAAGTTTGGTGCGCCAGCCGTAGTGGAGGGGATGTTGCCCCAATGCCACGCCACATCGTCGACGTTGTTGCTGCCAGCATACTTGTAGCCTTGGCTCTCCACGCCGCCACGCGCGGCAAATTCCCACTCGGCCTCGGTGGGCAAGCGAAACGTCTTGCCAGTCAACTCGTTCAACTTCACAATAAACTCCTGGCAATCGTTCCATGAGACGAAATCAACAGGGCGTTTCAAGTTGCCCGTGAGACGGCTCGGATTGCTTCCCATCACGGCCAGCCACAGTTCCTGTGTTACCGGAGTCTCGCCAATGCCGAAACTGCTTAGGGTCACCTCATGCGTGGGCGACTCATTGGACCCAGCATCCGTACCCTGCTCGGCGGTGGCCCCCATCGTAAACGTGCCACCTTCGACAAACACCATCTTGAATGACACTTCATTCACGGTGAATTCTTGTTTTTCAGCAGCCCAGGCCCAAATGCCGGCAACCATAGCCACTGCTAAGAGTAAAAAGTGTTTCATAAGCATATAAAATTTTGGTTAATAACTTCAACTTTTGTCATCGACCGCCGCAAGCGTGACAAATTGAAACAGAAATGGCGGCTCTTCTTCGCAAACAACATTATTCTGCGCAATCTACTTACGAAAGCAAAGATATATCATCTCAATGGTATAAGCAAGTCAAAACATCTATTTGTTGACGAAACATGGCATTTTCTTGACGAAATACCCGTTTTCGCCACGAAGCACAAAAAAAGTTTGAGCCCGGCAAAAACCAGGCTCAAAACCATAGAAAGCAATAAAATGTGTGTGAATGTCGTGATACAGTGCAGGGTTATTCCTTGCTCTTGCCACCCGGCTCCTCTTTGTCCTCGCCATAGCCGTAGCCATAACCGTAGCCGTAGCCATACTGACCGTAGCCGTAGCCCTAGCCATAGCCACCATAGCCATAGTGCTTGCTGTCAATCTTAATGTCGTTGACAAGGACAGTGAGGTTTTTGATTTTACCCTCCTGCGACATGCGCTCGAGTTCTTCCAGATAGCGGCGATCCACCATGCCGTCGCGCACCACATAGATGGTGAGGTCGACGTGGCGATTGATGATGGCCGCATCGGCAATGAGGCCAAAGGGCACCGTGTCGAGGATGATATAGTCATAGTCCTTCTTCAACTCGGCAATCATAGTGCGGAAACGGTTGCTCATGAGCAAGTTGGTGGGATTTGGCGGGATGGCTCCCAGCGGGATGAAGTCGAAATGGGTGCATCCCAGCACATCGTGTTTGATAATGCGCTTGATGTCGTCCACATTGCCCGAGAGGTAGGCGCTGACGCCCACCTGCGACTGGTGGAGGCCCACGTGCTCAGAGAAACGTCCCTTGCGCAAGTCGAGGTCCACAGCCACCACATGCTTGCCGCTATAGGCGCTGGTGAGCGCCAAGTTGGCCGCCACAAAACTCTTGCCCTCGCCAGGCATTGTGGACGTGAACTGAATGATGGCGCCCTCGAAGTTGCGGCGCTCCACCACATAGTCGAGGTTGTTGCGCACAATGCGGAATGCCTCGCTCATGCGGTCGCGACCTTCCTCGCTGACCACAATCTCGCGGTCGTTCTTGGCCGGACGCATGGGCAATTCGCCCAAGATGGGGATGTTGCACATGTTCTCCACGTCGCGACGCGTGTGCACCATGTTGTCGAGCGAATAGTACCAGAAGATGCCGTAGAGCAAGACGGCGGGCAAGAGCAATCCGAGCAAGAATCCAATGAGGATGATGCGCGATGCCTGCGGATAGATGGGGCCGCCGCTGCCACGAGCGTCCTCGATGATTTTGGCGTTAGGCTCGGTGATGGCCAGTTGCAGAGCGTTCTCCTCGCGCTTGTTGAGCAGGTACAGGTAGAGTTGCTCCTTGATTTTTTGCTGGCGCGTGACCTCGGTGATGGCCTTCTCTTGCGAGGGCACGGCAACCATGCTGCCCGTGGCTATGGATTGGCGCGAGCGCGCCTGAGTCTGCTGGATGCGAAGCGAGTTGATGTAGTTGGCCAGACCGCGCAGGATGTTTGCCTTTATCGAGGTGAGCGAGTTGGTGAGTTCTATCATCACGGGGTTCTCGCTGCTACTGGTGGCGGCAATCTTTTGATATTGCAGCATAGCCTCGTTGTATTGCGCGATTTGTCCCTCGATGCCAGTGTTGGCAATGCCGGTGTTGCTGGGGATGAGTTCATGTCCGCTCATGCGGGTGAGGTAGTCCTGGATGTAGGTGGCGAGCGAAATCTGCATGTCCACTTCGCTTGCTCGGTCGGCATAGGCCACGCTGGTCGACGGGTCGCCATACATGGCGGCGCCGGCGGCACTCACCTTGAGTTGTGCCACCTGGGTGTCCACGCCGCTCAGGTCTTTGCTCAGTGCCTCCACACGGTCGGCGATGAACGACTCGGTACTGCGAGCCACCAGGTTCTTGTCGTTGATAGCATCCTGGTTATAGGCCACGATGAGGGCGTTGAGCAGGTCGATGCCCAAGTCGTTGTTGTCGGTGGTGAGCGACAGACGCATCACGTCGCTGGTCTTGTCGGCCAACTCGGCCTTGAGCGACCTCACCAAACCGCGGGCGCG
>CACWKM010000199.1 GCA_902761475.1 uncultured Bacteroidales bacterium | reverse complement strand
CTGCACGAGGACATCGAGGTGCTGTTCAGCGGCAAAAAGTATTTCACCCAGGTGATTCGCGGACGCGAGGCCTGCGATATGCCCAGCCGCAGGTGGAACAAGCCCAGCATCATGCTGCAGTGCGAGGCCAACTATAGCAACGCTCATGGCACACCATGGGTCTACAAGCATGTGGGCATAGGCAAACTCGTGGGCATGCCCGTGCCAGGAACCATGACCAGCGTGTCGTGGGAAGACCTGCAGGACGACAGCATGCTCTTTGGCATTCCCATCATCGGCTATCGGCTACCCGAGGGCAACTACCTCGAGAACACGCAACTTGAGCCCGACATCCGCGTGGCAAACGACCCCGCCACAGTGGTCAAGGGCGAAGACACGCAACTCAAGACTGCCGTGAGCGAACTGCTGCGAGAAATCGACGCAAAATAAACCAAAATCAAAAACTAATACACTATGACGACATTACTAATTCTCCTTCAAGACACTGCTGCGGCAGGCAGCGATTGGTTCAGCCCAGGCAGCACGTTTTTCCACATCTGTGGATGGGTGGCCAGCGTAGGCCTCATCCTGGGATACATACCGCAAGCGTGGCAAACGATACGCACGCGGCGCACCGACGACATCGCCCTGCCCGCCTTCTTGATGATGGCGGTGGGATGCATTGCATTTATTATGCAGGGAACCATGATGGGCATCAATGGCCCCAATGGTGAGTTCCTGAGAGGACCGGGCGCAGCCATCTTCTGCACCAACGTCGTGACGGCTGTGTGCAGCCTGATTATTTTCGCCATCAAGATGCACAACGACTTCTTTAAGAAGAAGTAACGTCGTCGTCGATGGCGCCGTGCTCGCGATAGGCAATGGGCGACGAGCCGGTGTGTTTGCGGAAGAATTTCCCCAGACTTGATTGAGTAGCGAAATTATACATCACGGCAATTTCCTTCATCGATTTGCCTGTGATGATGATTTCGCGCTTGATGCGGTTCAAAAGGATGCTCGAGATGATTTCCTTAGCCTTGTAGCCCGACTTGTTTTTCGCTATCTGGTTCAGATACTTGGGCGTAATGTTCAGTTTGTCGGCATAGAACGCCACTTCGTGCTCGGTGGTGACGTGCTCGAAGATGAGCGTCATGAAGTTGCGGAAGTAGGTGTCGGCCATGGTGTAGGGCACGCGCTGCGACACCGCTTTGTTTGCCTGCCCCAGCAAGATGAACAGGTTGCGCATCAATGCGCCAGCCACTTCGCCCATGGGGCGCGTGCTGGGTTGCTCTTGCAGCACCACGAGGCTGCGCATGGTGTAGGCCAGCAGTTGCAGCAGACCAGCATCGCCAATGTCTATCACTGGCTTATCAAAGGCGCGCTGGATGGTCTCCACATCGATGCCCATCGAGCACTCGAGCAACCACGAGTTGCTCGCCAGGACGACAATAGACTCAAAATCGTCGCTCACCTGCCGCGGCACCAGCGTGATGGCCTGCGACAGGCACAGCCGCTGGCCAGCCTTGACGCGCATGGGTTGCATGTTGCACTCAAAGCACGCCTCGCCGGCAGTGCACAGTATGAACAAGGCCAACTTGGACGACAGGCTCACGGGCTTCGCCCTGTTGTTAGTGCAATCGACGGCGATGTAGCCATTTTTTGCTACGTTGCTGCTGATGTGGAGATAGTCCATAGTGAGAAGGATGGTCAAGAGGTGATTTTGCGCCACAGGTGGCGACCCGCAAACCCCACATGGCGCAGCATGGTGGGCAACGTGCCGTAGTAGTGGCACATGATGTCGTAACGCTCGCGCAGCGAGGCACGATGGTTGGCGGTGGTGAGGCCGTCGTTGAGGTAACTGATGATGGGCTGGTCGCCCACATAGGCATTCACCGGCGACACTTGCAGCACGCGGATGCACCAGTCAAAGTCGGCACTGTAGCGGTAGCGCAAGTCATACTCTGGCGCCAAGTCGCGGCGCGCGATGAAGGCCTGATGACACACCAGCATGCCGTGCTTGAAACTGTCGGCGCTCAGGTGCGACGGCGCGGTGAGATGGCGCTTGCCCACCACCTTACGCTCGGCATCGACGAGTTGCGTCTGCCCGTAGATGACGCCAGGATTGTCCTGCGCGCACAAGGCGATGCACGCCAGCGCGTCGGGGTGAGCCAGCGCGTCGCCAGCGTTCAGGAACATGAGATAGCGACCGCGCGCCAGCCCTATGCCCTTGTTCATGGCGTCGTACAGCCCCTTGTCGCGCTCGCTCAAGATGCGAGTGCGCTCCAAGCCATGGGCGTGCACCAGCGCTAGCGTGTCGTCGGTGCTCGCACCGTCCACGATGATGTGCTCAAAGTCGTGCCACGACTGCTGCCGCACGCTCTCCAGCGTGGGCACGATCACACTGGCCGCGTTCCACGTCACAGTGATTATGCTCAACAATGGTTCTTCCATGGCCACAAAGTTACGATTTTAATTCCGATTGTGAGCCCTGCACATGATAAAACATCTTCACATGCTCTATGCCCGCCTCCATGAAGATGTCGCCCTGCTCCACAAATCCCATGCCGGTGTAGAGGTCCTTGATGTAGAGTTGCGCATCGATTTCAATCACCGTGGCGTGCAGCATGTCGATGGCCACGCGCATGCCGTCTAGCATGATTTGCCGCCCCAACCCCTGGTGGCGGCGCAGGGTGAGCAGCCGCCCTATCGACACATGGTCGAGGTGCTTGCCGGCGGGTATCACGCGCAGATAGGCCACCACGGCGCCCGACTCGTCGCGGTAGCACACATGAATGGCGTCGCGGGTCGCGGTCCACCCCGTCGGGGTCCAGATACTCGATGTGCTGCTCCAGGACAAACACCCTGAAGCGCGCCTGCATGATGTCGTAGAGTTCGCTGGCGCTTAATTGGTCGAAGGTTTTGATACTAACTTCCATGACACTCGCAAAGTTACGACGATTTCGCGAGAAATCACACCCCCCGCCCCACAAAAATCCACCGCCCCCTCACCACCCTGCCGAGGGGGCTGCGAGAAAATACGCCGCCCATCGAGGTGATAAACCCCACAAGTTTTTGCCCATTTTCTTTCTTTTCGTTACCTTTGTCGCCAGAAAACAATCACCCTTAAACAACTACTGAAAATGAAAAAGCTATTACTCTTACTAATCGCATTGGCCGCCAGTGTGGCGGCGTGGGCCGACGGCACGCTTTTTTTAGGCGAGAACCAACTGGGCCAACTGGGCGAAGACGGCTCTTCGTATAGCTTTTGCTACACGTTCACGCCTACTGAGGATGGCCTATACCGCTTTTGGTCGGAAAGCGATATCGAATTGGAAGCATGGCAGAACCTTGATATTTATGTCATGCAGGCTGGCGGTCTGCTCTTTTATGATGACCAGGCGGGCCATTTCGATTGCCAGGGCCGACTGAGTTGCGGTGGCGGCGGCGATGATGGTCTCATTGACATTGGAGAAGGCTCTGGCAACGGGTCATACGACATAGTCATAGCAATCTTGAACTACGTA
>CACWKM010000198.1 GCA_902761475.1 uncultured Bacteroidales bacterium | reverse complement strand
TTTTGCAATGCCACTCGACACCAGGTCATCGATTCTCGCGGCAGCGGTTTTGCCAGAAATCTTCGAGATTTCGATTTTTTGAACCATGCGGTCCTCACGCTCCTTGGTCATGACGATTTCGTCGAAGCCACCCACAGTGGCCTTCCAACCTTCGGGCACGTCGAGGCTAAGGTCGTTGCTCTCGATTGAGCATGGACCCATTTTCTCGGCTGGAGCCTCATCGGCCACCTCAGCGGTTTCTTCCACTGTAGCGGCAGAATCACTGTTATTCAGTTCAGCAGTTGCGTTGCCGTTTCCACTACAAGCAGTCATTGCCACGGCTGCCATGAACATCAAAAAATTCTTTTTCATAATTGAAGGAATAAATGTTATTATAAATAATTGTATACCTATTGGTTCAACTCACACGCAAATTTCGACAAAATTCTTGAGGCCTACAAACATTTGCCCCAAGATTTGGTCAACGACAATGGAAATGTTGCTCGTGCATGCGCTTTGTGCGGTGGTTTAGGGCATTTTTTGTATCTTTGCGGCGATGAAACGATTGTGGCGGCATATCTTGCTCGCAACGTGTGCGACGCACCGCTTCGAGGTGCTTGCATAGGGTTATGGTTATTGATAGAGAATTGCCACCTTATCTGAAGGTGTGTTTGCCTGTCGCTGGTTATACTTTAGAAAGATTTCTAGATGCTCATGGTTATGTTTTAGAAAAATCGTATCTTTGCAAAAACGATTGTTCCCATAGAAGTCAAGGCTGGGACTAATTCTCATCTTCGTTCCCTACACAGTTTCGTTAACTGTTCAACCCACAATGTGACTGCTGTCCGAGTGTGGAGCGGAGAGTTCTTCGTGCAAGATGCTGCCACGCCATCCCCCAACAACCGCCCATATCGCCTAATCAACATTCCATTCTACTATATTGGCCAATTACCGATGATACTACAAAAATATGCACTTTGAGGCTCAAAGTGCATCTTAGGCTACTCGCGAGAATGGTCTGGCGTGCTGTCGTCTGGTAGCACTCATTTGGTTGCTTTGTGCGGTGGTTTAGGGCATTTTTTGTATCTTTGCGGCGATGAAACGATTGTGGCGACATATCTTGCTCGCAACGTGTGCGACGCTATGTGCCCTGGTCGCTGCCGCGCAACCCGCGGCGGGCGACACGGTGCGTGTGCGCCTGGTCACGTTCTATCCTGGCAGCGAGGTGTTTGAGGTCTATGGCCACACCGAACTGCGTGTGACGCAAGGTCGGGCCGACTACTACTTCAACTACGGCGTGTTCGACTTTGCCTCGCCCGGCTTCACCTGGCGCTTCGTGCTGGGCCACACCGACTACATGTGCGTGGCCATCCCGCCCAAGTTGGCCATGATGGACAGCGAGGGACGCCGCATGGTGGAGCAGGAACTCAACCTCACGCAGGAGCAGGCCATCGCCGTGCGCGACATGCTCATCGAAAATGCCCAACCCGAGAACATGGTGTATCGCTACCAGTACTTCAGCGACAACTGCTCCACGCGTCCTCGCGACATCGTGGAGCGCGCGCTGGGCGACAGCCTGCGCTATGCCGAACTTGCCGACGGCCACACCACGTTCCGCGACATCGTGTCGCACTACTGCGCCCACTATCCGTGGTCGCTGCTGGGCATCGACTTAGCCTTGGGCAGCGCCCTGGACCGCCCCGTCACGTCGCGCGAACGCATGTTCGTGCCCATGCTGCTCATGGAAGCCATGGACAGCGCGGTCATCGTGCGCGACGGCAAGGAAGTGCCCGCCGTGCGGCTCCGCGAGCGCCTCATCGACGGCTCCGAGCAGGGGTTGGTGCTCCCTGCCACCCCATGGTGGCGCACCCCCATGGCCGTGGCCCTGGCGCTGTTGCTGGTGGTGGCAGCACTGAGCGTGCGCGACCTGCACCGCAAGCGCATGAGCCGGGCGCTCGACACCACGCTCTACACTTTCTACGGACTGCTGGGCTGCCTACTGCTGTTCCTGGCCACCATATCGACCCACGAGGGCACTTGGCCCAACTACAACCTGCTGTGGCTGCACCCGCTCTATCTGCTCGCCGCCGTGACGCCCTGGGCAGCGCCGTTGCGCCGCCACCGCCGCCTCGTGCACGGCACGCTGCTCGCCCTGCTCATCGCCACAGCCCTGCTGTGGCCGTGGCTGCCACAGGTGGCAAACCCCACATTCTTCGTGATGATGGCCATTGTTGCAATACGCTCGGCAGCACACTTTTGTACGCCCAAAATGGCAGGCTATTGAAACATTTTTACTAACTTTGCAGTTTGAACACGCAAAAATCATACTACACAACATAACGAACAATGGGATTTTTTGACATTCTGAAATCGATTTTCGGCAACAAGAGCGACCGCGACTTGAAGAAACTGCTTCCTATCGTGGACAAAATCAAGGCCGTATATCCCGAAATTGAGGCCCTCAGCGACGACGCGTTGCGCGAACGCACCGCGACCATCCGCAAGCAGTTGGCCGACGCCGTGCAGGACAAGCGCGACGAAATCCAGCGCATGAAGGAAGAGATTGAGACCCTCGACTACGACAAGCGCGAACCCCTGTGGGAGCGCATCGACAAACTCGAGAAGGAGATTCTCGAAGAACTGGAGAAACAACTCAACGAGGTGCTGCCCCAGGTGTTCTCCATCGTCAAGGAGACCGCTCGCCGCTTTGCCAACAACGAGCGCATCGAGGTGACCGCCACCCAGATGGACCGCGACTTGGCAGCCGAGGGCAAGGACTTCGTCACCATCGAGGGCGACAAGGCCATCTACTTCAACCACTGGATTGCCGGCGGCAACGAGACCACGTGGGACATGGTGCACTACGACGTGCAACTCATTGGCGGCGTCGTGCTTCATCAAGGCAAGATTGCCGAGATGGCCACTGGTGAGGGTAAAACCCTTGTGGCTACGCT
>CACWKM010000197.1 GCA_902761475.1 uncultured Bacteroidales bacterium | reverse complement strand
GCTTGAATCCCAAGAAGGTGTAGCCGTAGCGCACTGCTCGGCGCAAGATGCGTCGAATCACGTAGCCAGCCTTGGCATTGCTGGGGAGTTGACCGTCGGCAATGGAGAAGGCGATGGTGCGCACGTGGTCGGCGATGACGCGCATGGCCACATCCACGTCGGCATGCTCGCCATAGCGCTTGCCGGCGAGTTCGCCAATGCGGCTGATAAGAGGCTGGAACACGTCGGTGTCGTAGTTCGACCGCTTGCCTTGCAGGGCCATGCACAGACGCTCAAAGCCCATGCCGGTGTCGATGACGCGGTGGGGCAGGGGCTCCAGCGAGCCGTCGGCCTTGCGGTTGTATTGCATGAATACGAGGTTCCAAATCTCGATGACTTGCGGGTTGTCCTTGTTCACCAGGTCGCGCCCGGGCACGGCGGCCTTTGCGGCCTCGTCGCGAAGGTCGATGTGGATTTCGGAGCAGGGGCCGCAGGGGCCGGTGTCGCCCATCTCCCAGAAGTTGTCGTGACGGTTACCGTTGATGATGTGGTCGGCGGGCAGGTGCTGTTCCCAGTAGGTGGCAGCCTCGTCGTCGCGGCTCAGCCCGTCCTCCTTGCTGCCCTCAAACACTGTGGCGTAGAGGTTGCGCGGGTCGAGTTTGAGCACATCGACGAGAAACTCCCATGCCATGTCGATGGCTTCGTGCTTGAAGTAGTCGCCAAACGACCAGTTGCCCAGCATCTCAAACATGGTGTGGTGGTAGGTGTCGTGTCCCACCTCCTCGAGGTCGTTGTGCTTGCCGCTCACGCGCAGGCACTTTTGGCTGTCGGCCACACGCGCCCATTGGGCGTCCTTGTTGCCCAGGATGATATCCTTGAACTGGTTCATACCAGCGTTAGTAAACATGAGGGTGGGGTCGTCCTTGATGACCATTGGGGCGCTGGGCACGATGTGGTGCCCCTTGCCAGCCATGAACAAAGCCTCGCGAATTTCTTTTGCTGTTAACATATATGTGCAAATTTGTTTATTCAAGTTTCTGGAGTGGGTGATGTGCGTGGTCTTTCGAACAAAGTCGCATCTTCGATGCGCCAGCGTCTTCGACGCAATCCTTGTCCTGACAACATTTAATCTACTTTAGAAACTCATGTTTGTTTATTTCATAATAAATGTGGTGACCTCTTGGCGGGCTGACGCTTTTTGTTTACCTTTGTGCAGGGTAATTGTTGCGCGCGCTCGAAAAAGTCACGCAAAATTACTCATTTGTGTCCAACTGTGCAAATTCTGCATGCTATGCAAGAACTGAATAAGAAATTTTATCGGATAGGCGATGTGGCGGTGATACTTGGTATTCCCGAGAGCACGTTGCGTTACTGGGAGACCCAGTTCACCATCATCAAGCCTCGTCGCAACGCCAAGAACATCCGTTTTTACACTCCTAACGACATCGAGACCATTCGCAAGGTGCATTACCTGGTGAAGGAGAAAGGCTTGAAACTCGATGCCGCCCAGGCTCAGATTCGCGCCAATCGTGACGGCGTGGACAAGCGCTTTGAGGTGGTGGACCGCCTCAAAGAAATCAAGGCGCAACTGCAGGGACTGCAGCGCGCCTTGGGTGATCTCGCTTGAGACGCGGCATTACCGCGCGATGTATTTCTTCCCGTTTTGGATGTATAGGCCTTGCTCGGGGACGGTGGGCAGCACCCGCCCGTGGATGTCGTAGATGGTCTCGTCGCCGTGGCGCGCGTCGTTCACGACATCGGTGATTGCCGCCGGGATGATGATAGTGGCCTCGCCTTGCCCCTCAATGTAGTATCCGTGGTTCACGAATTTTCCGTCGAAGGTCTTGTTGGAGTCGCTGCTGCCGTTCTTTGTGAAAATCAGGTTGGTGGGCATCGCCTCGCCGGGTGCGAGGTTGACCTCATACTTGTAGACCACGTTGCCGTTTGCTGTCACGCCGAGTCGCGTGAGCGCGTCACCGGGCCAGTCGGCGGTGGTATACTTCGACTTTGACGAACTCCACAGCCACACGCAGATGGTGGCCTCGTCGGGGCACTCATAGAACACGGCACAGTCCGAGTCGTCGGTCAGGTCGGTGAGCGGCTCTTCCTCCTCAATCGTTTCTTCGGGGAACACGCCTTTCACAAACACGCGGTAGCCCTTGCCCTCGAGGGAGAAGGTGGCGCTGGTGCCAAACTCGTATTGTGTGCGGCTCACCCCCTTAGAGATGGTCTTGCTGTTGAGCCATTCGCTCCATGAGCCAGCATCGAGGTCGGTGATGGTGATGTTGACGTCGTTTTTGCTCAAGTTGAGCACCACCATGATTTTGTTGTCGCCTTGCTCGCGGGTATAGGCCAGCACATTGGTGCTCCCCGTGGTGAGCCATGTGGCTTTGGGGTTCAGCGAGCCCGTTGTGTAGTCGGTGAGCGCCTCCTGGCTGTGCTTGAGCGCGGTGAGCGTGCGCACGGTGTTGAACATCTTGGCGTCCTTGCCGCCCCAGTTGATTTTTGTGTCGCTGAAGTAGTCCAGAATTTGGTTACCGCCCACTTCCTGTCCGTTGTAGATGAGCGGCATGCCATAGATGGTGTACGCGAACACGGTGAGCAGGTAGCGGTTGTCGCCAAACATCTTGGTCAGGGTCTTGCCGCCGTCGTTGAAGTTCTGGTCGTGGTTGGTCAAGTAGAGCATGCGACCGAACAACAGGTTTTGCGAGACGTTGAACAGATTGTTCGCATTGTTCTTTAATGTCGTCGCCGACGTGCCGTTGGCACCAAAACTCACCAGTTGGTTGTGCAGTTGCCAGGCATAGTCGTAGTCGAATCCGGCGTTTTTGAGTCGCGTGGCGTCGGTGGCAATGTCGGCTTCGCCCAGGAACGAGATGTTCTTGCCTTCCTTGTAGGACTTAATCATGGGGATGGTCGACACCCAGTAGGACGTGGGGATGCGCGAACTGCTGATGTAGTCGCAGCGATATCCGTCGATGTCGCACTGGTCAATCCAGAATTTGAGGCAATCGTTCATAGCCTCCACCAGACCGGAGTTGTTGTAGTCCAGTTGCCACACGTCGGCATAGTTGTTGGGGTGTATCATTTGCCCTCCGCTCTTGGCATAGTACTCGGGGTGCGTGGTCACCCATTCGGCGTTGGTGGCGGTGTGATTAGGCACCCAGTCGAGCCACACCTCCATGCCCAACTCATGAGCGGCAGCGACCATGGCCTTTAGGTCGGCGATGGTGCCGTATTTCGGGTTGGTTTTCTGGAAATTGGTGGCGGCGTAGGGGCTGCCGCTTGTGCCGCGCGGGTAGATGGGCATGAGCCACACCACATCCACGCCCAGGGCTTTCAGTTCGGGCAAGCGTTTGGCGGCCTCGGCAAATGTGCCGGCCTGGGTGAACGAGCCCACGTTCATTTCATAAATCACCCTTTTGCCCACGCCTCGTGTGGACGACGAGGTGTTGATTTCTTCAACGTAGTCGGTAGCGCCCGCGGCGAAACACGCGAGGAGGCTGATGAAGGCAATCGTGAAAAACTGCTTGAATGGTGTTGCCATGATTTTTTACTGAAAATGGTAAGTGTATGTGTTTCAGATTGCAAAGATAATCAAAAATACATAATAATAAGGTGGATGAGGTGAAAAAACTGCTGCGCAAATGATTGTGGTGTGGGTGGTCATGTGGGCGTGGTGTGGTTCGGACTGTTTGGGACGTATTGTGGCAACAAAACGTGAGGGCGAGCTAAGCCCACCCTCATAGTAGCAGATAAAATGTCGCGTGTGCCGTTATTGCATGGTCACAACTTTTCCGGCGAGGATGATGGCACCACTTTCGCGTTCGCGCAGCAAGAACAGGAACGGGTGGTCAAAACGCATTTCGAGCGTTTCGCCGCTTGAGCTGTCGGGCCACTCTATGAACGTTGTTGCCGCGGCCTCGCT
>CACWKM010000196.1 GCA_902761475.1 uncultured Bacteroidales bacterium | reverse complement strand
CCAGATTAACCTCGACATGAGCGTGTGCAAGTTTGAGTTGATGAAGATTGAGAGCATCAGCATCATTGGCACCGTTCGTGGCAACTGGGACACCGATATCGACATGACTTACAATCCTGTGACTCGTTGCTGGTCGGTGACCGACGACCTGGTGGCAGGTGACTTCAAGATGCGCGTCAACCACGACTGGACTTACAGTTGGGGTGGTGCCGACGGCGATCCTTACAACTTCGACAACCTCACCGAGTTTGGCGGTAAGGACCTGAAGATTGACGAGGACGGCTTCTATCAGATTGACCTGTTCCTCAGCACCGAGGGCAAGCACAAGGTGAAAATCTACAAACTTATCTAAGTTTTAGACACTCATAGCATCGTGTATGGCGATGCTCAAGGGTGTGGCGATTCCTGCTGTGGAGTCGCCACACTGCTTTTTTGTGGGGGCGATGGTATAATAAATCGCTGGCTTGTTAGTTATATTATAATAGGTGTGACTGTTTGTGTCGCCCCGTTTATATCAAAAAAAATTACTCATCGATATGGAACAGAAACGCGTGTTGTTGTGCCTGGCGCACATGAGCGGCAACGAGATGCAATACATACAAGAGGCCTTTGACACCAACTGGGTGGTGCCTCTTGGTCCTAACGTGAACGCCTTTGAGCGCGACTTGGAGGCGATGGTGGGCCACGACAAGCGCGTGGTGGCTCTTGCCTCGGGCACGGCGGCCATCCACTTGGCGCTCGTGAACCTGGGCATCAAGCGTGGCGACGAGGTCATCGTGCAATCCATGACCTTCAGCGCCAGCGCCAATCCTGTGGTCTATCAGGGCGCAACCCCTGTGTTTGTAGATAGCGAGCCGGTGACCTGGAACATGGACCCCGAGTTGCTGGAGCACGCCATCAAGGACCGCATCGCCAAGACCGGCCGCAAGCCGCGCGCCATCATCCCCGTTTATCTCTATGGCATGCCGGCGATGATCGACGACATCATGGAGGTGGCTCGTCGCTACGACATCCCCGTGGTGGAGGATTCGGCCGAGGGCTTCGGCTCCCGCTATCGCGACCAGGTGGTGGGCACCTTTGGCGACTACGGCATCATGAGTTTTAACGGCAACAAGATGATTACCACCAGCGGTGGCGGTGCGCTCATCTGTCCCGACGAGGAGACGGCGCGACGCACCATGTTCTATGCCACCCAGGCGCGCGAGCCGTTCCCCTATTACTTGCATCGCGAGATAGGCTACAACTATCGCATGAGCAACATCTGCGCCGGCATAGGTCGCGGCCAGATGACCGTGCTCGACGAGCACCTGGCGCATCATCGCCACTTGTGCGACCTGTATGTCGACGACCTGCGCGATGTGGATGCCATCACCGTGCATGTGAACCCCGACGAGCGTTTCGACAGCAACTACTGGCTCAACACCATCCTCATCGACCCGTCGACCGGTGTCACTCCCGAGCAGGCTCGTCAGTACCTCGACGCACACGGCATTGAGTCGCGCGCATTGTGGAACCCCATGCACTGCCAGCCCGTGTTTGCCTCTGCGCCGGCCTATGTGAACGGTGTGAGCGAGCGCCTCTTTGCCACTGGCCTGTGCTTGCCCAGCGGCCCCTGCGTGAGCGACGACGATGCCCACCGCATCGCGGCGTTGCTGCGCGACCTCGTCAGCAAATAAATCACCTCTATATCTCCCCCTTGCGATGAAGACGTTTAAACTACTTGTCACGCTCTTTGCCCTCGTGTGGCTCACCAGTTGCATCGAGGACGGTTTCAGCACCACCGAGCGCCTTGAGTTTTCGACCGATACGGTAGCCTTCGACACCGTGATTACGCTGCAGGGCAGCGCCACCAAGCAGATGGTGGTGTATAACCGCGGCAAGAAGCAGGTGCGCATCTCCAGCATCAAGGTGACAGGCAGTGCCACCGGTGGCCGCTTTTTCCTCAATGTCGATGGTCAGCGTGGCGACGTGTTTCACGACGTGGAAGTGCGTGGCGGCGACAGCATCTATGTGTTTGTCGAGGGCTACATCAACGAGATGAAATCCGATGACCCCACGTTTGTCAAGGATTTCATCGAGTTTGACGTGAATGGTGCCACTCAGCGCGTGGTGCTCACCGCATGGGGGCAGGATGTGGTGCGGTTTCATGGCGACACGTTGCGCCGCAGCCAGCATTTCACTGATGTCAAGCCCTATCTCATCTATGACACCTTGTTTGTGCCGCCTGGCGTGACGCTCACCCTCGACCCGGGCACGCGCTTGCTGTTCCACGACAAGGGCGCCCTGCGCTGCTACGGCACATTGCGGGCCATGGGCACGCGCGAGAAACCCATCAGCATGCGTGGCGACCGTCTCGACCATGTGGTGGCGCAGATTCCATTCGAAATCATGTCGGGGCAGTGGGGAGGACTCATTTTGGGCCCCACCAGTTACGGCAACGAGTTGCAATATGTGGACATGAGCGGCTCGTCGATAGGCATCCACACCAGCGCCCCCGACACCACGCGTCGCGCGCTGCACATCTTCAATAGCATCTTGCGCAACTCGTCGAGTAGCATCCTCACCAGCGGCGGAGCGTGGATTGACGCCGAGGGTTCGGTGCTGAGCGACGCGGCAAGTGCCGTGGCCAACTTCATAGGCGGCAGGGTGAACTTCGTGAACTGCACCCTGGCCAACTACTATCTGTTTAAGGCTCTCGAAGAGCCCATCGTGAATTTCTATGTGCAAGACGACGGCAAGGTGGTTGACGTGCTGCATGCCGAGTTTGTGAACTGCATCGTGCACGGCCTCACGCAAGAGTTGAATATGCCCAAACTGGACAAGACGAATTGCTTTATGCGCAACTGTCTGTTCAAGAGCGGCGGCGAGGACGATAGCCACTTCTTCAACTGCGTGTGGAAGGCCGACCCCAAGTTCTATACGCATCGCGAGACCTATCTGTTTGACTATCGCTTGCAAGAGG
>CACWKM010000195.1 GCA_902761475.1 uncultured Bacteroidales bacterium | reverse complement strand
GGAGATTCTCTAAAAAAACGTGCTCCCACGGCACTTAAATTTCACGAAATGTGTGCTGTGGGAGCGGTGTAAAAAACAGAGTTTCTGGTGCTGGTGTCACTTAATCCATGAGAGGATGTCCTTGAAGGAGTGTTTCTTGCCGTAGAGGAGTATGCCGGTGCGGTAGATGCGTGCGGCAATCCACACGGTGAGCAACGCGGTGCCATAGAGCAGGAAAATGCTCAGCGCGAGTTGCCACAAGGGCACGTCAAAGGGCAGGCGCACCATCATCACCACCGGCGAGGTGAACGGGATGATGGAGAACCACACCGCCATGGGGCCGCTGGGATTCTCGGCACAAGCGATGCCGGCATACAGGGCCACCATCATAATAATCATGATGGGCGTGATGAACTGCGACGCATCCGACGCTTGGTCCACGGCACTGCCAAAGGCGGCAAACAACGAGGCATAGAGCAGGTAGCCGCCAATGAAGTAGAACACGAAGTTGAGCAAGATGTAGCCGTAGTTCACGTTTAGGATGACCGAGAGGGACGAAATGCTGTCGTCGACTTGCGTGCCGCTGGGCAAATTCATGCCTGCCTGCATCATGCCTGGGTCGGCCGTCGAGGCCAGGTCGGGCAAGAACAAACTTGCCACGCCGCCCACGATGCCCATGATAACCACCCACACGGCCACCTGCGTGAGACCCACCAGCAGCACGCCGAGGATTTTGCCCATCATCAACTCAAAGGGTTTGCAACTGCTCACGATGACCTCCACGATGCGGTTGGTCTTCTCCTCGATGACACCATTCATAATCATGGAGCCATACATGAGCACAAACATATAGGTGATAAAGGCCAGGATGAAGCCTATGAGCAGTGCGATGTAGGGCTCGTCTTCCTTCTCGGTGCCGTCGTCGCTCAGTTTCACGCTTTTGACATCGACCTTCATGTTCGACTCGTCGATGATTCGTTGCAAGTTGGGCACTCCGTGTGCAGCGATGCGCGCGTGGGTGATGGTGTCGCTCAGCGCGCGAGCGATGAGTTGCGGCAACTTCACGTTGATGGTTCCCTCGCTGAACACGCTCACTTGTCCTGTGCTGTCGACTTGGGTGGGAATCACCACCAGCGCTTCGATGCCGCCGCCGGCTTGTTCATAGACCTGGCGCGGTGCGGCGTCGGGGGCGGTACTGTCAATCAACTTGAAGGTGAAATCCTCGTCGCTGTGCAGTGCCTTGCCGTAGCCCCCGCTGTGATCCACCACGGCGACGACTTTTGCCTCGCTGCCGGCATCGTTGATCCATGCCAGGAACGCTGGCAGAGCCATCAACGCCACCATGAGCACGGGCAGCAACAAGGTAATCACGATGAACGATTTGCGCGCTACAATCGACTTGTATTCGCGCGCTATGATGAGTTTCAGTTTCTCCATTTTGTGCAAAACAAATTAAGGTGACAGTTAATTCCTCTTGGTGGCATTGACCGTTTCCACAAAGATTTCGTGCATCGAGGGCAAAATTTCGCTAAATCCTGCCAGGTCATATTGCTCGTTGAGCGTTGCCACGGCCTCTCGCATGGTCACACCTTCGCGCAGTTTCACGCACACTCCCTTGAGTCCCACAGTGGGCGGCAAGATGTCGTAGAGCGGGCTGGCCTCGATGGTGCCGCCGCCATTGAGTTGCACGTGGAGCACATTTTTCTTGTGCTGCTGACGAATGTCGTCCACCCGTCCCTGTAGCACCACGCGCGCCTGATTGATGAGGGTGATTTGCTCGCAAATGCTCTCCACGCTCTCCATGTTGTGGGTGGAGAACAGGATGGTGGCTCCCTCGTCGCGCAGACGCAAAATCTCGGCTTTGAGTTGGTCGGCATTCACGGGGTCGAAGCCCGAGAATGGCTCGTCGAAGATGAGAAATTGCGGCCGGTGGATGACGGTGGCGATGAACTGCACCTTTTGTGCCATGCCCTTGGAGAGTTGTTCCACCTTCTTGTCGCGCCACTCGGTGAGGTCAAATCGCTCGAGCCAGTCGTTCATGGCGGCGATAGCCTCGCCGTGCGGCATCCCTTTGAGGCGAGCCAAATAGATGATTTCGTCGCCCACTTTCATCTTCTTGTAGAGTCCTCGCTCCTCGGGCAGGTAGCCAATGTATTGCACGTCGCTGGTCACCATGGGACGGCCGTTGAAGGTCACCGTGCCGCTGTCGGGGTGAGTGATTTGGTTGATGATGCGCAGCAGCGATGTCTTGCCGGCGCCATTGGGTCCCAGCAAGCCGTAGATGCAGCCTTGCGGCACGTCCATGCTCACATGGTCCAGCGCGGTGTGCGCTTCGTAGCGCTTCACCACATCGCCAATCTGAAGGAAATAGTTGGTCGGTGTACTCATTTGTTGTGTAACAATAACAATGCTTGCCGCACACGATTCCACTGCATGGTGGTGTGGTTAATCATGGTGCGGCAAGCGTTAGTTTAGCGTTGAATAAAGAGGTGTCAGCCCATGTTGGTGAACACGTTTTGCACGTCGTCGTCGTCCTCGAGCACTTCGATGAGTGCGTCCACCTCGGCGCGCTGGTCGTCGTTGAGTTCCTTGAAGTCGGCGGGCTCATAGACGAACTCTGTGCTGCGGATTTCGAAACCGCCGTCCTCGAGATACTTCTGCAGGTCGCCATTGGCCTCAAAAGCGCCCGAAATCACCCATTCTTCCTCCTCTTGGTCAAACTCCTCGCCTCCGTAGTCGATGAGTTCGAGTTCCAGGTCTTCCAGGGTGATGCCGTCCTTGGGGGTGATGTGGAAATAGACTTTGTGCGAGAACATGAACGCCACGGTGCCCGAATTGCCCAGTGCGCCGCCCTTCTTGTTGAAGTAGTTGCGCAGGTTGGCCACGGTGCGCGTGGTGTTGTCGGTAGCAGTCTCCACCAGCACGGCGATGCCGTGGGGTCCAAATCCCTCGTAGATGACCTCCTTGTAGTTTGCCGCATCCTTCTCGCTTGCCTTC
>CACWKM010000194.1 GCA_902761475.1 uncultured Bacteroidales bacterium | reverse complement strand
CCACGTTCTTCTGAACGCCGAGGATCTCGGTACGGTTGATGGGGTAGTAGATGGTAGCAAGAGGAGCGTCAACTTGAGGAGCGGGGCCAGGACCAGGAGCGGGCTTGTCCTCGAGGCACTTGCGAAGTTGAGCCTCCAGGTCGGCGATCTTAGCGTTTGCAGCAGCCAGACGAGCCACGAGAGCGTCACCCTCGGCGTCGGTGTACTTGTAGGTGGGGCAAACAGCGGTCACAGGAGCATTCCACTCGCTCTTACCAAACTTGTAGTTGAGACCGAGGAGCACGCCAGGATACTCAATCCAAGTCTTGCAGCCAGTGCCAGCGCCATCAACATGCTCTTGGAGCAGGTCGAAGCGGAGGTCGAGGAGCAGGTCAACCTTCTTACCAAGTGCGAAGTAGTTCAGCAAACCAGCGCGGAGGCTAAGGTTACGCGAGGGGCCATGGCCACCGGCGTATTTCCATTTGCCGTTGTGGCTCTCACGCTCAACCACCCAGTGCATCGAAGCACCAGCGTAGAGCACGCCATTGTAGAAACGGCCGGGCTTGTAGCCACAGAGCCAATTGGTGAGGTTGAACAGAAGGTCACCGGCTACACCAAAGTTGTTGAACTCTTGGTTTGCCAGATTGTACTTCACGTTGTACTCACGGATGGGCCAATTGCGATAGCCGAGAGCGTTCTTGTTAGCGGTCAAACCCTTCATTTGGTTGTACTCACCACCGATGCGGAAACCCAGCAGCGGGCTGAACCACTTACCAAAGAACAGGTTAGCCTTGGCACCGAGACGGTGACCAAACTTAGCCTTTGCGTCCCACTTGGACATCATCACGCCAACACCACCTTCACCCTGGACGAACCAGTTGTCCTTCATGCTGTTGAAAAGATAGCCTTGAGCGGGATCCTCAACGTAGGTAACCTCCTGTGCAGAAGCCACAGCAGTACCCAGCAGCATTGCGCATGCAAATGCAAGTAAAGTAATCTTCTTCATAGACTTACGTTTTTTTATGTACCTGTTAAACAATAAAAAATTATTATATCATTCACAAATTATTGTGCAAATATACGTGTTTTTTTTTATTCATGCACAAGAAATCATAAAAAAAGTGGCATTTTTGTTAAAAAATCCCTTTTTACACGATTTTTTTTATGATTTCGGCCACGTTTTCGGGGATAAAACCGAATTTTTGGTCAAGAACTGATGCCGGAGCCGACTCGCCGAAGTGGTTGAGCCCAAAAATGTGCCCATTGGGGATGAGTCGCAGCAGTGTTGACGGCAAGCCTGCGGTGAGCCCGAATGCGGGCACATGTGGCGGAATCACGGCGTGGCGATAGTCCTCGTCCTGATTGAGGAAGAGACCGATTGACGGCACGCTCACCACTTGCGCCTTGATGCCCTGTTGTTCGACGATGGCTGCCGCGGCGACCAGTGTTGCCACTTCGGAGCCGTTGCCCACGAGCACGATGTCGGGATTTTCCACCTTATTTATAATATAGCCTCCGCGTTGTGCCCCCAGTGCCTCGTTGAAGCGATTGCCCGATGCGGCAGGCAGGTCGGCGATGTTTTGTCGCGA
The DNA here is from genome assembly GCA_902761475.1 of uncultured Bacteroidales bacterium. Classification (GTDB taxonomy): domain Bacteria; phylum Bacteroidota; class Bacteroidia; order Bacteroidales; family Muribaculaceae; genus Sodaliphilus. The sequence goes on along the minus strand of CACWKM010000194.1, from coordinate 3,904 downwards.
GAGGATGAGCGCGGTGGGAGTGAGCGTGTTTTCCATCGCCATTTTCCATGCCACGCTTGTCTCGGCGGCGTCGGCAGGTCTGAGCACGAGCATGCTGTTGCGTCCGCTGTGGTTCTTGAGTTCCTCCATGAGTCGGATTTGTGCCTCTTGCTCCACGGGCTCGTGTGTGGGACCGTCCTCGCCCACACGGAACGAGTCATGCGTCCAGATGAACTTCACGGGCAGTTCCATGAGTGCTGCCAGACGTGCTGCGGGCTTGATGTAATCGCTGAAGACGAAGAATGTGCCGCACGCTCCAATCACTCCTCCGTGCAGTGCCATGCCATTGATGATGGCTGCCATGCCCAGTTCGCTCACGCCTGCTTGCAGGAAAGCGCCCTTGAAGTTGTGGCGGCTGAATGCTCCTGCCACTTTGAGGAATCCGTCGGTCTTGTCGCTGTTGGCCAGGTCGGCGCTCGACACAATCATGTTCTCGACCTTGCGTGCCAGTTCTGCGAGCACGTCGGCGCTGGCCTGTCGGGTGGAGATGCCGGGCTTGTGCTCGATGGCGGCATAGTCGACGGGGGTGACGACACCGTTGATGTGGTCTTTGAGTCGCTTAGCGTGGTCGGGGTGTCCTTGTGCCCACTGCTCTACTTGCTGCTTGTGCTGTGCCACGATGTTGCGCAGTTCGGCAGCGCGGTCGGCATAGAGTTGTTTCACCTCGGGGAACACTTGCCAAGCGTCGGCGGGGTCGCCTCCCAGGTTCTCGATTGTGCGCTCGTAACTTGCTCCAGACTTGGAGAGCGGGTTGCCGTGCGTGCTGCACTTGCCCTCGAAGTTGTCGCCTTGCTCGGTGACTGCTCCTCGTTCTTTCTCGGCGCGCGCTGCGGTGAGTGCCTCGTCGATGGCCACGGGGTCGGTGCCGTCCACCTTGAGCACATTCCATCCCATGGCTTTGTAGCGCAATGCGGTGTCCTCGACGGTGACGGCCTCGCACATGGTGGAGAGTTGCACGTCGTTGCTGTCGTAGAACATGATGAGGTTGTTCAGCCCCAGATATCCGGCGATGCGCGCGGCTTCGAGCGAGATGCCCTCCTGGATGCCGCCGTCGCTGATGTAGGCATAGGTCTTGTGCGCCCAGATCTCGCCAAATCGCTCGGCGATGAATCGCTCGGCGATGGCTGCTCCCACTGCCATGACGTGTCCTTGTCCCAGCGGTCCGCTGGTGTTTTCCACGCCACGCTTGTGGTCCACCTCGGGGTGTCCCGGTGTGGGGCTTCCCCACGAGCGGAATGCCTGCAACTCGGACGTGGTGAAGTGCCCGTCGAGGTGCAGCACGGCATAGAGCATGGGTGACATGTGCCCTGGGTCGAGGAAGAAGCGGTCGCGAGCGAACCACTTGCCGTCGTCGGGGTCGTGCACCAAATGGCGCGAGTAAAGCACGTTGACGAAGTCGGCTCCGCCCATTGCTCCGCCCGGGTGTCCAGATTTTGCTTTCTCAACCATCGCAGCGGCCAGGATGCGAATGTTGTTGGCCGCGCGGTTCATCAGTTTGCTGTCGATTTCCATGATCACTGTATGTCAACTGTGTAAAAAGTGTTCAAATGTTGGTCGTCAACCCTAGTGGGGCATTTTAACATACAAATATAGTGAGATTTGTTGGATTTTACAAATAATTGGTGCGATAAGTCAAAAAAAATTGCATGAAAAAATCCGCCGCACACGCTCAATGGTGCGGCGGATTGTAATAGTGTGGCTATTGCCCTTCAGTGTGGCGTCACTCCACGGGAATATCTTTGTTGACGTTCTTGCATCCAAACATGGAATAGAAGCACAGATAGGCCAATCCCAGCAGTGGCACGATGTAACTGATCATGTAGCCTGCTGCGCTGTCGGCGATGGCGTTCTGGATGAGCGGCAACACGCCTCCACCCACGACCATCATCATGAAGATACCGCTTGCTGCAGCCGTGTACTTGCCCAGTCCCTCGGTGGCGAGGTTGAACACGCACGACCACATCACCGAAGTGCAGAGTCCGCACAGCACGAGGAGCAAAGCGCTCGCAGGCACTGTCGTCATGCTGAAGCCGCTGCCTGTGAATGCCGGCATGACGGTGGTGTGCTCCTTGCCGATGAGCATGGCGCCAAGGATGAGCAGCATGCCCACCGCGGTGACGCAAATCATCATGGCCTTGCTGGACACCTTGCCAGCGATGGCACCGCCCACGATGCGTCCCACGAGCATGAGGAGCCAGTAGGTACCTGCCACCACGCCTGCCACGGCTGCGGCATTCTCGAGCAATCCGGCGCCCTTGTCGCTCTGGTCGCTCAAGTAGTAGAGCAGCGTGCCGGGAATACCCACCTCGACACCCACGTAGATGAAGATGCCGATGGCACCGAGCACGAAGTGACGGAAGTTCCAGGGCGAGTGCTCAAACTTGGTCTCGCTGGTCACCTTGCCGATTTCGGGATCCTTGATGGGAACAAAGGCGAGCACGATGAATGCTGCTGCAAACACAGCCATGGCGATGTAAAGCACCAGGTTGATGTCGACGAAGTCGGTCTCCTTAGTCACCGTGCCGATAAGTCCACCCACGAGGATGGGGGTGAGTGTGCCGGCGAGCGAGTTGAACGTGCCACCAATCATGTTGAGTTGGTTACCACGCTTGCCACCGCCACCCAGCAGGTTGAGCATGGGGTTGACCACGGTGTTGAGCAAGCACACCGAGAGACCCGAGATGAAGGCGCCGAGCAGATAGATGACGTTGTCGCTGTAGCCCTCGAGTGCCTCGATGCCCGAGATGAATTGCACGAGCACGCCCACGAAGCCCAAGCCGATGCCAACCAGCGCAGTCTTCTTGTAGCCCACCTTTGTGAGCATCTTGCCAGCGGGAATACCCATGAAGAAGTAGGCAAGGAAGTTCATGAAGTTACCCATCATGGCCAGGAAGTTGGAACCTCCCACCTCGGGGTCGTTCTTCATCACCATGCCGATGGGGGCGGCCAGATTGGTAACGAATGCAATCATTGCATAGAGGAACATCATCGTTACGATGGCGAGAATGTTCCCGTTGTTCTTTGTCTGATTGTTTGTCATGTCGGTCAAAACTGTTGTAAAAAGGTTTTTGAATATTTAATAATGTGTAGTTGCTTTGTGTCAGTATTCTCTTGGCCCGAAAATGGCTGTGCCAATTCTCACCATGGTTGAGCCGCAGTCCACTGCGATGCGCCAGTCGTCGCTCATGCCCATGCTCACGATGTCGAAGTGTGGCTGGTGGGCAAAGAACTCGTCGCGCAACAGTTCGAAGGCATTGCGTGCGAGCGTGAACTCGCGCTGTATCTGGCTGTTGTCATCGGTGAGGCTTGCCATGGCCATGATGCCCCTGATGCGCACGTGGCTCAAGTTGTCGAGGCGTTGCAGTGTGGCATGCGTGAGCAGTTCCTCGATGGCAAATCCCGTTTTAGTCTGCTCTTGTGCCACGTGCAGTTGCAGCAGCACGTCGATTTGTCGGCTAGTGCGTGTGGCCTCCATCTCCACTGCCTGCAGCAGTCGCAGGCTGTCGATGCTCTCGATGATGGTGGCATGTGCCACCACGGGTCGCACCTTGTTGGTCTGCAGGTGCCCTATGAAGTGCCACTTCACCTGTTGCGGCAACTGTGGTGCCTTGGCGGCCAGTTCCTGCGCACGGCTCTCGCCCAGCAGCAGTTGGCCGGCGTCGATGGCTTGTTGCAGTCGTTCCACAGGGTGAAACTTCGACACGGCGACCAGTTCCACGCTTGGCGGCAACTGTGACTTGATGCGCGCTATGTTGTCGGCGATAGACAAGTTCGAGGGAGGTTTACTGTTTGTCGGCTGCGGTGTGGACGAGGTCTTCTCCGAATACGTCCATGATGGCGGTCTCGGTGATGGCGGCGATTTCAA
>CACWKM010000193.1 GCA_902761475.1 uncultured Bacteroidales bacterium | reverse complement strand
GGAGGAGGCAGAACGCGGTTTCGGTGGCTGCCATGGCGATGGCTAGCACGTGGGGCGGGTAGAGGAGTCCCACCACCAGGGCGCCCACGGCGACGATGCCCGTCATGGCGTAATAGACGCGCGACTTGTAGAGCCAGCCGAAGGGGAGCAGGTGTGCCCCGAAAATCATGGCGAGCGCCATCACCATCTTCTCGGGCATGGCGGCAAACACCCACATGGCGATGAGCAGATAGGGCAGTTGGGCGCACGAGATGACCATGCCCAGCGGCGCCAGCGCGTTCTCCTTGTCGCTGAAGGGGATGTTGAGCACGCGCGACAGTCCCCACGCCAACGGCATGAGCGGACAAGTGCACACAAAGGTGAGCAGGTTCTTGGTCTCGATGGGCAGTGCGGTGAGGTGCACGATGGCGACGGCCACCCAAATGATGACCGAGGCCATGATGAAGTGTAGGCCGCGTTTCTGGCTGCGGGCCAGCGCGGTGCGGGTGCGGTCGAGCGCAGAGGGGTCAATCATGATTTTCTATACAGTTATTTTATTGTTTCTCTTCAAGTTCGGCAAAATATCGCCACAGCGGTGCTGCCATGAGCGCTTGGAGCATGTCGCCGCTGTGGAGCAAGTCGAGCATCTCGTCGCGGCTGAGCAGCAGCACGTCGATGTCCTCGCTGGCGTCGAGTTGCTGGTCGCCGAGCCGCTCCACGTCGCGTGCCAGGAAGCAGTGCGTGATGTTGTCGCAGATGCTGGGGTTCTGGCCTATGACCATGATTTCCTGCCATGTGCCGCCTCCGTAGCCCGTCTCCTCGCGGAGTTCGCGCTGCGCCGCCTCGAGCGACGTCTCGCCGTCTTCGGCCACACCGGCGCACAACTCGGTGAGCACCACGTCCATGGCGTGACGGTACTGGCGCACCATCACAAACTGCCCGTCGCGGGTGATGGCGATTATGTTCACCCAATCGGGATATTCCAGCACATAGTGTTCGGGGTTGATGCGCCCGTCGGGCAGTTGCACCTTGTCCACGCGTGCGGTGAGCCACGGCCGCTGAATCAGGTAGCGGCTCTCGAGCGTGGTCCATTTCTTGATTTCTTTTGCCATGACTTGGTGAGCAGATTGAATTACATATAAATAACGTGGTGCGGTGAAAAACATTTTGTGCTTATGGCAATAATTGAGTAAATTTGCGCTGTGAGCGCCGTCGAATCACATATCGAATCGTCCGAAGCCAGCGTGTGGTATGCCATGCGTGTGACTTATCATCGTGAGATGCGCGTCAAGGAGAACCTCGACGCCCGCGGTGTGGAGAACTTTGTTCCCATGCAGTACAAGCGCGTGGTGCGTGGTGAGCAGATGGTGAAGGTGCTCGTTCCGAGCGTGCACAACCTCATTTTTGTGCGCATGACTCCCGAGGCCATGAAGCGATGGAAGGCGTCGACCGAATTGCCGGTGCGCTACATCATGGACCGTGCCACTGGCAAGCCGTTGCTCGTGCCGTCGCAGCAGATGCAGCATTTCATGACCGTCGCCGGCACGCACCACGAGCAACTCATCTACCTCAACCCCAATCCTGGCGACTTTGCCCGTGGCGACCGTGTGCGTGTCATGGCGGGCGTCTTTGAGGGTGCCGAGGGCGTGCTTGTGCGCGTGAAGGGCGACCGGCGCGTGGTGGTGGCCATCGAGGGCCTCGTGGCAGTGGCCACGACATTCATTCACCCCTCCATGCTCGAGAAAATCAATCCCTGAGCGCTGCTTGCGCAATAAATCGGGCGCAGGCGGTGACGAGGGTGTGAAATAATTTCATTAAATTTGCAGTTTAAAGACATTATTATACTCCACACATAGCAATGAAGAAAGTAGCATTGATTACGGGTATCACGGGCCAGGACGGCAGTTATCTTGCCGAGTTCTTGCTCGAGAAGGGTTATGAGGTGCACGGCGTGCTGCGCCGCAGCAGTTCGTTCAACACGGGTCGTATCGAGCATCTCTATCTCGACGAGTGGGTGCGCGACATGAAGCAGCGTCGCCTCATCGACCTGCACTATGGCGACATGACCGACTCCAGTTCGCTCATCCGCATCATCGAGAAGGTGAAGCCCGACGAGATATATAACCTCGCCGCGCAGAGCCACGTGAAAGTGTCGTTTGACGTGCCCGAATATACCGCCGACGTGGATGCCGTGGGCGCGCTGCGCCTCATCGAGAGCGTGCGCATTGCCGGCCGCGCCGACGTGACCCGCATCTATCAGGCCAGCACCAGCGAACTCTATGGCAAGGTGCAGGAAGTGCCGCAGCGCGAGACCACGCCGTTCTATCCCCGCAGCCCCTATGCCGCCGCAAAACTCTACGCATTCTGGATTATGAAGAATTACCGCGAGAGTTACGGCATGTATTGTGTGAACGGCATCTTGTTCAACCATGAGAGTGAGCGACGTGGCGAGACCTTCGTCACCCGCAAAATCACCATGGCAGCCGCACGCATAGCCCACGGCAAGCAGGACAAACTCTACCTGGGCAACCTCAACGCTCGGCGCGACTGGGGCTATGCCCGCGACTATGTGGAGTGCATGTGGCTCATCATGCAGCAGCCCACGCCCGACGACTACGTCATCGCCACCGGCGAGTATCACACCGTGCGCGAGTTCTGCACCCTGGCTTTCCATTATGCTGGCATCGAACTGGAGTGGAGTGGCGAGGGGCTCGACGAGAAAGGCATAGACAAGGCCACCGGCAAGGTGGTGGTGGAGGTGGACCCGCGCTTCTTCCGTCCCGCCGAGGTGGACCAACTTCTCGGCGACCCCACCAAGGCGCGCACACAACTCGGCTGGAATCCGCAAAAGACATCCTTTGACCAACTCGTCCGCCTCATGGTGGACCACGACATGAAGGCGCAATCATGAACAAGGACACTAAGATATATGTAGCCGGGCACCGTGGACTGGTGGGCTCGGCAATCTGGCGAAACCTGCAAGAGAAGGGCTACACCAACCTCGTGGGACGCACTCATGCCGAACTTGACCTGATGGACGGCGTGGCGGTGCGCGAGTTTTTCGATGCCGAGCAGCCTGAAGTGGTGGTGCTCGCCGCAGCGCACGTGGGCGGCATCATGGCCAACCTCAAGTA
>CACWKM010000192.1 GCA_902761475.1 uncultured Bacteroidales bacterium | reverse complement strand
CCGGCGTCGTGTAACTAAGCCACCCCATGAACTCTTTCTCGTAGGCACTATAGCCTATCGGCGTATAGCCATCGTCATTGTAGCAGCCATAGTCCATCAGGCTCCAACTTCCCATGCCATAATAGCCTTGTTCATAAGTGTTCGTCTCATAAAAGTCGGGCAAGCCCAGGCAATGAGAGAATTCGTGGCAGAAGGTGCCTATGCCATCGAGTTTCGTCGTGTTGTCCGAACTTCCATTTAATTCATTAAACACGGCGAAACGATTGATGGTTTTGCCATTCTGAGTAAACGAACCAGGACCATCGCCATAATAATGAGCCGAATTAAGATCCCACTGGCAGGGCCACACCGCATTGGGAACTATGCCATAAGCCTGAGCCTCGCCCACGCCAGCATAAAGCACGATGACCACATCGCAGTTGCCATTGCCGTCGTTATCGTAATTTGCAAAGTTCACGTCGGTGGCCATTTGCACCGCCTCGGCAACCATGGCGCCAACGCCTTTGTCACTGCCACCGCTATTGCCACCATACTCGGAGCGATTCTTTGACAAGGTGTAAGGACCAAACACCTCAAACTGAGGCACGTACTGAGTATTGGATTGGTCGCTAAAGTACTGCTGCACGCTCTTGTCGCCAGTCACATAACCATTGGTGAAGGCCGACTTGCCGTGATTGCTCTTGAACTTGATGTCCTTATACTGAACCAGCAGAACCGGAATGCGTGGCGTGCCGCTCACTGGTATCTCATGTGTGCCTATACGACGAGGGGCGCCACGGCGCATCTTGGCGCGGGCCCTGCGAGCGGCAATCTCGTTCTCGTCAAGATAGTAGAAATCACCGTTCGCGTCACGATCCATGACACGACCATCGGCGATCGACACCCATTGGTGATAGAATTCATCACCCACCATGCGCACTGTCACGGTGCTGCCATCACGCTGAGTGTGTGTGTAGGTGCCACGCTTGGCAGGAACTGCCAGCGACACGCCACAACACAGAGCGGACAGTGCCAAGAAAATCAAATACTTTTTCATAGAATTTGGTCGGTTATGAGTAAAACTGACAGTGTCTGCCTTGAATAGGCTAAGACACTGTCAGTTTCAGTATTATTGCTTACTCCCCTTCTCCAGGAGTTACTTCCTCTTGATTCAAGCCGGCGAGTATGTTGACGATAGAGGCAATATCTACCGCCGACACCACACCATCTTTATTCACGTCGGCACGGCCATCATAGTTTGCGGCATCGTCAAGACCGGCGAGAATATTCACCACGATAGCAAGGTCGGCAGCGCTCACTTCGCCATCGGCATTCACGTCGCCCACTGCCGGAACAGCCACACCATGGAGAGGAATAATCACATCCTCGGCAGCCGTAGCGCTCAAGCGCAACTGAGCCACATGTTCGCCAGGAACGATGGGCGAATAGGTGATGGCATAGACAAAGGGCACATTTTCGCCTTCGGTTTGCGTCGGCTCGGCGCCCTCCTCTTCTTCGGCGGGCACCACACTGTTCACGAGTTCCACAGTAAACTCATCGACATCGTCACCCTCAATCGTCAAGGTCATGTCGTCAATGAGGTTGAGAGTGGTCACTTCGATTTCCTTGACTGCGGGAACACCGGCTACCGTCTCAAACTCGAGGCTCTCTACACTGGCAGTGATGGTCGGAGTCACGCTATTGGCAACAATAGGAATGACCACATCCTCTGCGCCTTCGCTCGAAAGGGTGAGCGTGGCCTCAAATTCGCCGTCTTCGTCCGAGGTAAAGGTCACCACCACATTGGCACCCTCGCCGGCTGTTTCCTGGGCGATGGTTTCCACATCGACGCTGAATTTTCCGGTCTCATCATTGAGGGCTACCACGATGTCGCCGAGCAGGTCGGTTCCGGTCACCACCACAGTGGTGTCAGCACTCTGGCCGGTAATGGCGCTCATGTTGAGGCTTTCCTCGATGGTAGTGGTGATGACGGGCTCGGGCTGCGGAGTCTCACCAATGAGCGTGACGCTCTTGGAGGAGGTCCAGCGGCTCTCGCTGCCGTCGGTATAGATTGCCTTGAGTTTGTAGCGATAGGATGCGCCAGCGGTCAGGTCGTTCACCGTGTAACTCTCACCAGTGATGCCGGTGATGGTGCGGCTGTTTTCGTCGCCAGTTTCGGTGGCCTCGCGGCGGGCATTGATGCCTGCGCCCTCCTCGGGCTCATACTCGCCAGCCCACACGCCCACATACGACAGCAGCACGCGTTTGCTCTTGGCAACTGTCGAAATGGTTACGGTTGACTCCTCGCCCGACACGGGTAACTGAAGCAAATAATCCTGTTCGCTACTCACCGTGACTGTCTGCGACTCCTCGCCTATCGACACATTCACGTTCACATCGGTATCCTTGTTAAAGGGAGCCATGCGAAGCAGCACGGTAACCACATCGCAACTGGTCGCATCTATGTCCAACTCAGGCGATACGAGGCTGCCGGTAGCCGTGCTGGAACCGATGCGAATCGCACCGAGGCCCTTGTACAAACGCTCGCCGGTCCAGCCCTCATTGTCCATGTAACTGTCGAGTTGTGAACCGAGGTCGCGAGTGCCGGTGCCGTCAAACTTCGTTGTGGGGAATGTCTCTTCGATGAGTTGCTCCACATCCACATCCTTCTTGATGTTCACCTGCAGGGTGTAACTCTCCACATCTTCCACACCATTCCACGAGGCGGTAAACGAGGTGTTTCCAATTTGTTCCTCGGTGGCGTCGAGAAGTTCGGGGACTTCGTGCTGAGGACCTTCACCCTCCATAAAGACAAACGACACTTTGTTGCCGGTCTTGGTAATGCCGGTCACGGGCTTGCCAAGTTTGCCGCCTGTGAACACATTGGCAGCGGGCTCACTCGAGTCGGTGAACTCATTCTTTCCATTATAGGGCCACAAGTCACCACTATTTGTGTATTCCGACAAATCATTGTCGGCGGGCACTACTGTCATGCGTTGATGCGACGATGTGTTGTTTACGGTATTGCCATTCCACACGTCGGCATCATAGTCCACATGGGTAATCATCAGGCCACTGGCCTCCATAAAGGCATCCCAACCAGTCTGTTGGCGACACTCAAGATAGAAGTACTCGTTCTGGTTCTTGTCATTATATATCTTCACCGCCTCA
>CACWKM010000191.1 GCA_902761475.1 uncultured Bacteroidales bacterium | reverse complement strand
GTCGCGATAGGAACTAATCCAGTTGCGGTAGGTGTTCCAGATGATGGTCTCGCTGGTGGGGCGAATGATGAGTTCTTCCTCGAGTCGTGCTTCGGGGTCAACAATCACGCCCTTGCCGTCGGGAGCGTTTTTGAGGCGGTGGTGGGTCACCACGGCGCACTCCTTGGCAAAGCCTTCTACATGATCGGCCTCACGGCTAAGAAAAGACTTGGGGATGAGCAGCGGGAAATAGGCATTCTGCACGCCAGTTGCCTTAAACATGTCGTCGAGTTGTCGTTGCATCTTCTCCCAAATCGCGTAACCGTAAGGCTTGATGACCATGCAGCCACGCACTGCCGACTGCTCGGCAAGGTCGGCCTTCACGACGAGTTCGTTATACCATTGAGAGTAATTCTCGGCTCTCTTGGTGAGATTTTTCAGTTCTATTGCCATGATTTATATAAATGTGTGATTTTTACTTCTTGATATCGCCTTTCTTGGCGCGTTCAATCATCAGTTCGGCCGGAACGAGATAGATTTCCAGACGACGGTTGCGCGCGCGATTGTCGTAACTGTTGTTGTCGACGATGGGGTCGGTGTCGCCCAGGGCATAAGGCACCACAAAGTCCACGTCGCCGTTGGCGTCGAACCAGTCATAGACAGCATTCACGCGAGCACGCGATAGTTCATAGGTGTAGGTCTCGCTGCCGGTGTTGTCGCTGTGCATCACCAGCAGCATCTTGTAGAAACCTTGTGGCTTGAGCGCGGCGAGCATGGGTTGCAATGCCTTGGCGCCGTCCTTGGTGAGCACGGTGTCGCCCTCGGCAAAGAGCCGCGACGACTGGAAGGTGATGATAATCACCTCGCCATCGCGCATGAGTTCCACGTCGAGGTTCTTCTTCTTGTAGGCGACAGCGGCATTGTACTGGAATGCGGTCACGCGGTCGGCTTGCTTACCGCTTTTCACCTCGGGCAGTTCCAAGTTCTGCTCCAGCGACAAGTCATATATGTCAACCGGGTTGTTGCGCGCATTGGCTGCCGATGGCAACATCATGGCCACGGCCAGCGCCGCTGCAGCAAGTATGTGTTTTGTCTTCATTGTCGATTTATCACGAACAATTAGTTATTATTCTTTTCTTCAATTCTTACAGTTCCAGCAAGCCCTGTGGCAAGTCCATGGTGATGGTGCGCTGGTCGGGGTCAAAGGCGACAACCCACTCGTCGGCGGCAGGCACCTGAACATGTGAGCCATCGGGGCGTTTGACCACAAACAGCACGTTGGCCGTGGTATCATCCACATCGACGATGTGTCCCACCGGGGTGTCATGGTCAAAAAGTTCAAACCCGATGAAGTAGTCGAGTGGCAACTCGTCTCCTTCGAGTTCGTCGTTCAGCAGGTCGTAGTCTTCCTTGAGCGCATAGAATTCACGTCCCAAAATCATGGCCGCCTGTTGTTCCGACGTGATTCCGTCGATGGTGAGCAACACCGATTGCGCCCCCTTGTTGCGGTGCGACGCGATGAAAAACGGAACGTAGATGCCATCCACATCGGTCACGACGCAACGCAAACGCGGCAGCAGGTCGGCGTCGATGTCGAGCGTGGCCTGCACCTCGCCGTTCACGCCATGGGCCTTGTTAAACCGCCCAACCGCTATGAGTTGGTCACGAACAATCATTTCTTTTTCTTGCGCTTGCCGCTCGACTGCTGTGGCTGAGGCGCCACCTGAAACTCGTGAAGCATGTGCGTGTCGGCCTTCAGGCGGATGCGACCTTGCGAATAATAGGCCAAGTCCTTGAAAATCTTGCGGTCGTCAACATCTTCTTTGTTGATTTGGAAGATGAGTTTTTTCATGTGGTTGGCCAGCAGCATGACAAGTGCGTCGCGCTCCTCCCCCTCAGGGTAATCGGCGGCACGCTGTATCATGCGCTCGATGAGTTTGCCGTAATGCCGAAATGCGATGGGCTCGTGGTCATAAGGGATAACCTCGGGGCGCGTGTCCATGCGTGTTTGGTTCACCACCTCAAAGGGGAAGTCCACATCAAGGCGGAAGTCGCTCATGATGGCCAAGTGGTCCCACAATTTGTGGCGATAGTCGGCCTCGGCACGCAGTTCGGGAAACAAGTTGTCCATGACGTCGATAATCGAGTAGGCACACGCGGTGCGCTCTTCCCGGTCCTCAATCGTCAAGCAGTAATCCACCATCTGCTGGATGTTGCGGCCATACTCTGGCAATGCCAGTTTCTTCAATTGTGAATTATATGTCAACATAGGAGTGCAAAGTTAGTGATTTTTGCCGAAAGGCTAAACTTATTGCAGCACTTTTTTGCTTGGCTTGCCCGCTTGATACTCTTTAAGATATAGGGGCGTGCTGTAAGCCACGTCGATGAACTGCCCTTCTCGGTATGCTTTCTCGGCCAGCGCCATCATGTCCACGGCCACGGGTTTGATGCCGCCAATGAACATTGCTCGGGGGTGCTTGATGACATTCATTGCCTTCTCGGCGCCGTCTCCGGCGAGCACTACGCGGTCGTGCTGCTCCAGGAGGGCGTCGAGGCTATGCTCGTCGAGAATCATTGCCTGCGCGTCCATCACGGGATTCAAGGCCATATCGTAGGCGGCGGTATATACCTCCATGCGTCGCGCGTCTATCATGGGCACCAGCACCACGTCGTCGTCTTCGAAGAAATGGGCGAACATGGCCTGTACGGCAATCAACTTGAGCGTGGGCACCCCAATCAAGGGCACTTTAAGGCCGTAGGCAAGTCCTTTGGCGTGCGACAGTCCAATGCGCAAACCGGTGTAGGACCCCGGTCCCACACTCACCGCCACGGCGTCGAGCGTCAATTCGCGGGTGCGGACATACTTGAGCAGACTCTCGACATAGGGAGCCAGGAGGACGGCGTGTTGCTGTCCGTCGCTGTTCTCGTGATGTTCAAGCACTGTGCCGTCGCTGGTGAGCGCCACCGAACACACGCTGGAGGAGGTTTCAATATTCAGTATTGTTGCCATGTGAGCAATGTCTTTATTTGAAAACAATGTGCAAAGTTACAAAAAATGTTGTATCTTTGCGATGTTTTATATTTATAGTCATCCATGACCGAGAACACAGAACTACAATCACAAGCAATGGAGGCCATCAAAGGCCTGATACGCATCATTGGCGACGACCCTGATCGCAAGG
>CACWKM010000190.1 GCA_902761475.1 uncultured Bacteroidales bacterium | reverse complement strand
GGTTCTTCAAGAAAGCCACAGGCAAGACGTGTACACAATTCCTGCAAGAATACGAGAATGGAACGTTTGAATAACTCTTTTAGGTAAATTCCAATTTATATAATAGAAAAGCGAGGCCACTGGCTTCGCTTTTTTAGTGATTGCGGCCAAAATCTTTTGATAATGCAGAACATAGGATGCCCGTGAACGTCTTGCCGATATTGTCTTCATAGAACTCCTTGATATTTATCACCGAAGCGTAATACTTTCGGCTGAATGATTTGCGGCGTGCATTTTTCAGTTGCTCGGCAGCGATTATTTTGGGGTGAGGAAAATTGAGTTTGTCACATATTATTACTATCTTTGCCAGTGAAGTAGATGTCATGCCGCGTTTGGCAGGCAAGACGAAGTTTTTTACAAAGTGACTGAGATGAGTAGCACAATCAAACTGCTGGTGATGGACGTGGACGGCACGCTCACCGATGGGAAAATCAATATGGGCCAGTCGGGCGAGTTGTTCAAGTCGTTTGACATCAAGGATGGTTATGGCATTGCCGAGATATTGCCGGCTCACGGCATCGTTCCGGCCATAATCACTGGCCGCACGTCGGCCATCGTGGAGAATCGCGCGCGCGAACTTCACATCACCGAACTCTATCAGGGCAAGCATGACAAACTTGACACCATGAAGGCCCTCATGGCGAAATATGGCCTCAAGCGCGAGCAGGTGGCCTACATAGGCGACGACATTCTCGACATCGTGTGCATGAACGAGTGTGGCTTGGTGGGTTGCCCCGCCGACTCTTGTCGCGAGGTGAAGGAACTGGCGCACTATGTGTGTGCCAACAAGGGTGGCGAGGGTGCCGTGCGTGAGTTTATAGAATACATCATCAACCAATTATAACAATGAAAACGCTGAATTTTCGCATCAAGAAATGGGTGGCTCGTGCCTTGATGACCATTGGCGCAGCGTTGGGTGTGACCTCTTGCATCAACAACAAGCCCGCTTCGGGTCCCATGGAGGCCGTCTACGGTCCGCCTCCTGGCGACGACATTGAAGTGGTGGAGGATGTCTATGGCCCGCCCATTGAGTCGCCCGACAGCGACATCGTCAATGACAACGTAGTGGCCGAGCCCGACTCTGCTACCAAACGATGAGGCTGCGGCAACTCATAGCCCTCGAGCGCATGCGCCAACAGCGGCAGTGGCTCGAGAAGAATCATCCGTTGCGACAACTGTTTTGGGAGTGTACGCTGCGGTGCAATTTGTCGTGCCGCCATTGCGGTAGCGACTGCCGTAAGGCTCCCGTGGTGCCCGATATGCCGCTGGAGCACTTCCTGAAGGTGCTCGACGATGTGGCCACCATGACTCAGCCCGCCCGTGTGCTGGTGAACACCGTGGGGGGCGAACCGCTGGTGCGGCCCGATATCGTGGAGTGTGGCCGCGAGATTACCAAGCGCGGCTTTGGCTGGGGATTTGTCACTAATGGTGTGTTGCTCACCCCGTCGATGTTGCGCGACGTGCTCGATGCCGGGCTTCGCACTGTGGCGGTGAGTCTCGACGGTCTGGAAACGGAACACAACTGGCTGCGTGGCGGCTCCTACGATGGCGCCATGGCGGCCATTTCTTTGCTCGCCGCCCATCATGGCGATGTGCTGTGGGATGTCATTACTTGCGTCAACCAGCGCAACATCTCCACCTTGCCACAACTCAAGCAGCACCTCATTGCCGCCGGTGTGAGGAAATGGCGCATTTTCACCATCTTCCCTCAAGGACGTGCCAAGTTGCACCCCGAACTCTTCCTCACTCCAGAGCAATATGTGAGTGTGATGGACTTTATCGTGGCCACGCGCCGCGAGGGACAAATCAACCTGTCGTATAGTTGCGAGGGCTTCTTAGGGCGCTATGAGGGCGAGGTGCGCAACCACATTTATCGTTGCGATGCCGGCACCATGACCGCCTCGGTGCTCGCCAATGGCGACATCAGCGGCTGCATGAGCATCAGGGCACACTATGCGCAGGGCAACATCTACCGCGACCGCTTCAGTGACGTGTGGCAGCACCGTTTTGAGGCCATGCGCGACCGCCGCTGGCTCAAGCGCGACGCCTGCAAGGACTGCAAGGCGTGGGACTGGTGCGTGGGCGGACCTTTCCACCTGCGCGGCGACGACGGAGAGATGCTGCACTGCAACTACCTCTCCTCACTCCAAGCCTGCGACTAAGCCCCCCGAAAAAAATCCCTGGCGACCTCGCCAGGGATAATTCTTAAAACCGTACTTTGTCCTTCCGTCCTTCCGTCCTTTTGTACTTCTGTACTTCCGTCCTTTTGTACTTCTGTACTTCTGTACTTCCGTACTTTTGTACTTCTGTACTGAAGCACGGAGTGCTTCAGTAGATTACCTTCGTGGTCTTCTGCGTACCATCGGTGTAGGAGGTTACCACAATGTTCACGCCGTCATAGGGCTTGTCGCTCACTTGGCCGGCGGAGTTGTAGTAGCGCACCGATGCCACGTCGCCCTGTGCCGTCACGTCGGTGATTGCGGTGACCACATCGGGTGCTGTCCAGTCGAGATAGAACTCCACGTCGCCCACGGCCGGATTCTGGCTGTCGTAGGTGTAGGTGGCTTGCGGATTGCTGTCGTCGAGCAGCACGATATCGCCCAATACCTGGCTGGGGTCGAGTGCGCCCGAGTTGGGCAGCACGCGGCGCGGAGCACCCGAGCCGTTGGACGGCACAAAGTGCTCGGCATTGCCGGTCCATGCGGTAATCTTGCTCACGTCAAGGCCGTCGCTGTTCAGTTCGCGCGTTTGTTGGGCGATGACGTTGTGCGACGCGCTAGTGAGCGAAGTCTTGGTGCCGATGAACGTCTCGGTGGCGCCTGTGGCATCGGGACTCGAACTGTCGAGTTGGAAGAAGTAAATCTTCTCGCTTGCCGACACTTCGGGCTTTGCCGAGGCGCACTCGGCAGTGATGGCGCGGCCGTTGTCGGTGGCATCAACGCCTGCCGCGGTGAGGGCCGTGCAGCCGCTCAAGTCGATAGCGTTCACATGGTTGTGGGCAAACGACAGCGTAGCGAGGCTCTTCTTGTCAAACAAGCCCTTGATGGCGTGCACTGTTGCTGCAATCGAGGTAGTGCAGTGCGCTATTGTTTGCCAGGTCGAGCAACTCAACCGAGCAGCGTGCCAAGTCCAAATGGCGCATATTGGCGCAGGTGCTCACGCTGAGTTCGTTGAGTGGCAAGTTGTCGTAGCAACGCAGTGTGTCGAGCACCGTGTTATAGTTTAAGTCGAGTTCGGGCAGGTCGCAGTTGCTCACCCACAGCGTTTTCAGGTTCGTGTTGGCCGTCACGTTGATGTTGCCGCTGCTGCCCATCAACTGGTCGTTGTAGAGGTAAAGCAACTCAAGGTTAGCGAGGCCGTTCAGATTGTCGATGATGGGCAAGGCGGGGTCGTTGCCGGCGAAGATGTGCTTCACCGTCATAGTGTTGCCTGGCGATGCGCTCAAGTCGAGCGTGGACAGGTAGTTCAGGTCGTGGGCATTGACCACGGTGGCGCTTGTGCAATCCACGGCGTGAGCCTCGATAATGGCAGGATTGTGCGAAATGTTGAGCGTTTTGATGGGGTTTCCATTCGCAATGAGGCGCTCCAGATAGACACCCGTGTTGGTGCCAATGCTGTCATAGTAACTCTCGCGCACATCCCAGTACTTGATGGGCGGGTCGAAGGCGTTCACCCCTTCCTGATAGGTGTTGCCGTCGCGACCCACATAGATGGGCGTACTCTTTAATATGCCATCTTTCAATTCGAAGGTTTCGCCCACCCATTTTCGCGTACGGCTGCTCATGTTGATTTCCTTTCCCATGAATCGGCAGTTGCCGTACATGCCAGCCTCGGTGAGAGTGTCGAGTTCGGTGTAGTACATGAAGCCGTTGCTCTGCATGTTGTTCCAGTCGGCATGAATCACCTTGAGTTTGGTGGCAGGCTGCATCCACATGAAACTGTGCTTGGTGCTGCGTGCGTGGGCATGGGTGCCGTCACTTTCCCATCCGGGAACCATATAGGAATAGGCAGTGGCCGTGTTGCGGATGGCGGTGCGCGAGACGTTGAGGTACTTGAGTTCTCGGTTGAAGTTTAAGTC
This sequence comes from uncultured Bacteroidales bacterium, assembly GCA_902761475.1. Taxonomy (GTDB): domain Bacteria; phylum Bacteroidota; class Bacteroidia; order Bacteroidales; family Muribaculaceae; genus Sodaliphilus. The sequence goes on along the minus strand of CACWKM010000190.1, from coordinate 1,211 downwards.
GAGGTGGTACACGCCCACGGTGTCGCGCAAGTCGCAGTCGCGCAGTTCAAACGGCATGCCGTTATAGGGATTCACGTTGTGGGCAAGGATGCCATCGGTGATCGTTACCGCTACGCCGGGCGTCTTCTTCGTGTAGGCACCGCTGGCGTTGTTGTAGTGGTCGCCAGCCTTGACAATCTGGTAAGCCTTGTCCCTGCGCATAGCGGCCTTCTCGGCGTCGGTCGTCGCCAGCGGGCCCAGTTGCTGGTTTCCGCTGATGTCCAAGCGCTCGAGTTTGGTGTTGCGCCACAAGTGCACACTGTCGGCGAGCAGATTGTTGCGCAAATCCAACTCTCTGAGTTCGGTGAGTTCCTCAAGGCTGGGTTTGCCGCTCACGATGGCTTTGTCGCGGGCGTCGCCAAACTGGGTGGCAGGAATGCTATAGTTGGAGTTGGTGAACGTCACAAAGCGGTTGTTGTTGGCTTTGAGTGTGGTCACCGCGGTGAGGCCTTGCAGCGAGTGGTCTTGACCGATGTGGTCGAAATAACTGTCGGCGATATCGATGGTTTCCAGCGCCGAGCATCCCAGCAGATACACACCGCTGCCATTGCTCATCGTCTCGGTGGCGCTGGTGCGCGTCAAGCCCTCGTTGCCGTGCAGGTTGAGTGTGGTGAGGCTGGTGTTGTTGCCCAGGCCAAGTGCCGTGAGCGTAGCACCTTTGTTCACTGCCGTGAAACTCGTGAAGCCATTGGCTCCCAAGTCGATTCCCACAAGATTTCCAGTGTTGCCCAGTGTGTAGGTCGTGGCAAAGTTGTTGTCGCGGGCATAGAGGAAGTCGATGTTGGGCGCGTTGGTCATATCGATGTCGGTGAGTTCATTGCTATTCAGCCGTAGCACGGTGGCGTTGGGGAATGCCACCGCGGGCACAGCGGTAAAGGCATTGTCACTGAGGTTCAACTCGGTCACACCGGTGCAAGTGGCTGCGCCAGTGAGGAAGTTGACGGCACTCAGCCCGTTGTTGGTCAGGTTGAGCGTAGTGAGCAATGTGTTGCCGGTGATGTCAAGGTTGGTGAGCGCTGGGCAGTTGTTCACCGTGAGCGTGCTGAAGCGGTTGGCCGCTTTTCCGCCAGTGCTCTCGGTGTTGCCCACGATGAGCGTCTCAAGAGCCGGGAAACCGTCGATGTTCAAGGCTGCGCTAAAGATGTTGTTGTAACCCAAGTTGAGGTAAATCA
>CACWKM010000189.1 GCA_902761475.1 uncultured Bacteroidales bacterium | reverse complement strand
GGTGGCCAGCGAGTCCACTTTCACCGGCATCACCTTGAGGTGTAACGGCTTGCTTGCAAAAGTGTCGCGTCCCACCATATATTGCAACGGCGGGATAACGTACATGCCCGAGTCGAACGACTGCACGATGATGTCGCGCTTGATTTGCATTCGTCCGTTGTCGATGTCGGTGGTGTCGGGCTTTGGCCTTGCTGCCACTTCCACCATGGCTTGGAGTGTGTCGAGGCGGTCGGCGAGCAGGAAGCCCTGCACACCTTTGTCCTGGACAATCTCGACATGGATGGCCGTCACCTTGCCCATGAGCAGGGTGGTGGAGTCCATCTTGGCCTTGATGATGGTGTTGCCCGCCACGGCCCCCAGGGTCGTGAGCATGGCCACGGTCACCGCTATGAGATAGTTAATTGATTTCATTGATAAAACTACATAATGTTGTGGTCGCGTTCAGGAGCGTTGCTTGAACAATCCCATCAGCGCCTTCACATAGTCCTCGTCGGTAGCCACCGACACCAGGTCGACATGGCATCGCTGCACCGTTTCGCTCATGTTGAGTTGACGTGCATACCACCATCGGTCGTAGGCTTGCCGCACCTTGCGGCTGCTAGTGTCGACCCATCGCTCGGTGCCCATTTCGGCATCGCGCATGCGCACGAGACCCACATCGGGCAGTTGTGCCTCGCGACGGTCATAGACCTGGATGGCAATCACATCGTGTTTGTGGTTGGCCAGTTGCAGCGAGCGCGAGATGTCGTGTGCATCGATGAAGTCGCTCACCAGGAACACGGTGCAGCGTTTCTTGAGCGCGCTGGTCATGTATTGCAAGGCGTGGTCGATGTCGGTGCCTTTGTGCTGCGGCTTGAAACTGAGCAGTTCGCGAATGACGAGCAAGATGTGCTTGCGTCCCTTTTGCGGCGGGATGAACTTCTCGATGTGGTCGCTGAAGAAAATCACGCCCACCTTGTCGTTGTTGTTGATGGCGGAGAATGCCAGTGTGGCGGCGATTTCGGTCATCACCTCTCGCTTGGCAGGTCCGAGTGCCCCGAAGTCGTTGCTGCCGCTCACGTCCACAAGAAGCATGACGGTGAGTTCTCGCTCCTCCTCATAAGTCTTCACGTAGGGGCGATTGTATCGCGCCGTCACGTTCCAGTCGATGTCGCGCACGTCGTCGCCATATTGGTACTCCCGCACTTCGCTGAATGTCATGCCACGCCCCTTGAAGGCCGAGTGATACTCGCCCGCAAAGATGTTTTGTGACAGTCCGCGTGCTTTGATTTCAATTTTTCGCACCCGGCTCAGCAGTTCGTTCTGTTCCATAGGGATATGCGTCAGGGCACAGCAATCTTGTCGAGAATTTCGTTGATGATTTCGTCGGCGCCAATGTTGTTGGCTTCGGCCTCATAGGTGAGCCCAATGCGGTGTCGCATCACGTCGTGGCACACTGCTCTCACATCCTCGGGAATCACATAACCGCGGTTGTGGAGGAATGCCTCGGCGCGTGCAGCCTGTGCCATGCTGATGCTGGCACGCGGCGATGCACCGAACGACACCATGTTGGTGAGGTCGTTCAATCCGTAGTCGGCGGGGAAGCGCGTGGCGAAAACGATGTCGACGATGTATTTCTGGATTTTCTCATCGATGTAGACTTGTTGCACCACGCTGCGCACGTCGGCAATCTCGGCTGGCGAGAGCAAGGCGTGCACCTGTTTGCGCTCGGGCGCGATGTTCATACGTATGATTTCGCTCTCTTCGGCCTTGCTGGGATAGCCTATCACGACCTTCATCAGGAAGCGGTCCACCTGTGCCTCGGGCAGGGGATAGGTGCCCTCTTGCTCGATGGGGTTCTGCGTGGCAAGCACCAGGAATGGGTCGTCGAGTTTAAACGTGTTGTCGCCAATGGTGACCTGCCTCTCCTGCATGGCTTCGAGCAGTGCGCTTTGCACCTTTGCTGGAGCGCGGTTGATTTCGTCGGCGAGCACAAAGTTGGCAAACACTGGTCCGCGTTTCACTTCGAACCGTTCTTGCTTGATGCTGTAAATCATGGTGCCCACCACGTCGGCGGGAAGTAAGTCGGGGGTAAACTGGATGCGGCTGAACTTGGCGTCGATGAGGTTGGCGAGCGTCTTGATGGCAAGGGTCTTGGCCAGGCCGGGGACACCCTCGAGCAAGATGTGGCCGTCGGCCAGCAATGCTATGAGTAAGGAGTTCACCAGATGCTTTTGGCCAACGATGGTTTGGTCCATGCCTTGCCTAATCATGTTCACAAAGTTGCTCTTGCTTGCAATCAACTCGTTCAGTTCGCGAATGTTGACATTCTCTGCCATTTTCTTTTTGTGTATTAAAGTCGGTAAAAATGCAATGTTGTCTTGAAATAGTGTTGCAAAATTATCATTTTGCCGCCACACGGCGCCTCTCGTGCTTGTTAATTAAACTAATTAAGCGCTTAAAAAATGTCAAATCGTCGCCGGGGCACGATGTGTGACGGCTCATTCGCGTCCTGGAAAGGTCGTTGATGCCTCGTGCTAAGTCCCTGGTGGTGGGGTGCATTATTTGTGTAATTGGGTATCTCGCAGTATATTTGCATCGCAATCGATTTATAATTACTTAAAACGGGGATAGAATCGTGTTTTTGATTGGGAAAAAGCGATGAAAAAAGAGTTAAAGAACATTTTAAAGTATTTAGTGGTCTATGGCATTCTTTTGGTCACTCCGGCAGTCCTCTTGGCGTTTGTCGAGGTTGTTGCCGATAGGATGCGTGGTGGCACAATGAATTCCGCCGAAGTGTGGAATAGCCCCCTTCATGACCTCGGCGTTACTTTTGGGCTCCTTGCTCATCATCGCCGTGTTTTTGTGGCGGCGATGGGCAACAATCGGTTTGGGGCGCATACGCCGTGCCGACGTGTGGCCGGTCGTGTATAAAACGGCTTACGGTGAGGGCGTTATCAGGACACCACTGTGGCGTCCTGATAACTAGCAGGATTATTTGAGCAGGTTGTAGATGTCGTCGGTTACCGGCTCCAACCATTCGTTGGACGCGCCCTCTTTTGCGTCCTTGTGATAGGTGAGATGTTGGAACCACGAGTCCTTTGCTGCGCCATGCCAGTGCTTGACTTCGGCGGGTACGGCGATGATGGTGCCCGGGGTCATCTCGACGGCCTCTTTGCCCCATTCTTGATACCATCCTCGTCCGGCCACACAAATCAACACTTGCACGGCAGCGTGGTGGATGTGCCAGT
>CACWKM010000188.1 GCA_902761475.1 uncultured Bacteroidales bacterium | reverse complement strand
GTCCCAAAAGACAAGAAACTCCAACTCTCGGGCATGTACGAGAATTGGTTTCTTGACTATGCCTCCTACGTGATTCTTGAGCGTGCCGTGCCTCACATCGAGGACGGATTCAAGCCTGTGCAGCGACGCATCATGCACGCCATGAAGGAGGCCGACGACGGGCACTTCAACAAGGTGGCCAATCTCGTGGGACTCACCATGCAGTATCACCCGCATGGCGACGCTTCCATCTACTCGGCGCTCGTACAAATGGGGCAAAAGGAGTTGCTCATCGACACACAGGGTAACTGGGGTAACATCCTCACGGGCGACGGCGCGGCGGCCGGACGTTACATCGAGGCGCGACTTAGCGAATTTGCCCTCGACGTGGTGTTTGACCCCAAAGTCACCGACTGGGGGCTCTCCTACGACGGACGCAAGCGCGAACCGCTCACACTGCCAGCCAAGTTCCCGCTGCTGCTCGCGCAAGGGGCCGACGGCATCGCCGTGGGCTTGTCCTGCAAAATCTTGCCGCACAACTTCAACGAAATCATCGACGCCGCGGTGGCCTATCTCCACGGAGAAGAGTTCCACCTCTACCCCGACTTCCAGACAGGAGGTTACATCGACGTGAGCCACTACAACGACGGCGAGCGCGGGGGAAGCGTGCGCGTGCGCACCAAAATTGAGAAACTCGACAACAAGACGCTGCTCGTGCGCGACGTGCCCTACGGCAAAACCACTGGCACGCTCATCGAGAGCATCGTCAAAGCGGGCGAAAAGGGAAAAATAAAAATCAAGAAGGTCGATGACAACACCAGCGAAAACGCCGAAATCATCGTCCAATTGCAGCCTGGCTCGTCGAGCGATATCGCCATCGACGCGCTCTACGCCTTCACCGACTGCGAAATCAGCATCTCGCCCAACTGCTGCGTCATCATGGACGAGAAACCGCAGTTCCTCACCGTGAGCGACGTGCTGCGCGCCAGCGTGGACCGCACAATGGACATCTTGCGGCAAGAACTCGAAATTCAGCGCGCCGAGACGCTCGAGGCACTCCACCTGGTGTCGCTCGAGCGCATCTTCATCGAGGAGCGCATCTACAAGGACAAGCCTTTTGAGCAAGCGCCCGACATGGACGCTGCGGTGGCTCACGTCGACAAACGACTCACGCCGTTCAAGCCGCAATTCTATCGCGAAATCACACGCGACGACATCTTGCACCTCATGGAAATCAAGATGGCACGCATCCTCAAGTTCAACAGCGACAAGGCCGAGGAGCGCATCGCAGCACTGAAAGACCGCATCAGCACCATCGACAACCACTTGGCGCACATGGTCGAATACACCGTCGATTGGTACACGGGGCTCAAGACCAAATATGGCCACAAATACCCGCGCCGCACCATCATCCGCGAGTTCGACACCATCGTCGCCACTAAGGTCGCCGAGGCCAACGAGAAACTCTACATCAACCGCGCCGACGGATTCATTGGCACCTCGCTCAAGAAGGACGAGTTCGTGTGCAACTGCTCAGACATCGACGACATCATCATCTTCTACCGCGACGGCAAGTACAAGGTGGTGAAGGTGGCCGAGAAACTCTATGTGGGCAAGAACGTGATTCACCTGAGCGTGTTCAAGCGCAACGACACACGCACCATCTACAATGTGGTCTATATGGACGGCCGTGGCGGCACGGTCTACATGAAGCGCTTTGCTGTCACTGGCGTCACACGCGACAAGGAGTACGACCTCACCATGGGCAAGCCCGGCTCGCGCGTGATGTGGTTCACCGCCAACCCCAACGGCGAGGCCGAAGTGCTACGCATCACCCTCAAGCCGAAACTGCGCCTCAAGGTGCTGCAATTCGACATCAATCTGGCCGACCTCGCCATCAAGGGCAAGACCTCGCGCGGCAATATGGTCACCAAGAACGAGATTCACCGCATCTCGCTCAAAGAGCAACTGGCAAGCACGCTGGGCGACCGCGAGGTGTGGTTCGACCCCGACATCCTGCGCATCAACTACGATGCTCACGGACGCTCGCTGGGCACCTTCGGAGGCGACGACCGCATCCTGGTCATCATGCAAAACGGTGACTACTACACCACTTCGACCGATGCCTCAAACCACTACGACGAGGGCATCGCACGCATCGAGAAATACGATGCCGGAAAGGTGTGGACCGCCATTGTCGACGATGCCGACCAGGGCTACCACTACATCAAACGCTTCACCCTCGACGACAACGCGAAGCGCCAGTCGATGATTGGAGGCAATCCGCAGTCACGCCTCATCGCACTCAGCGACGAGGCATATCCACGCTTTGAGGTGCTCTTTGGAGGAGCCGACTCGTTCCGCGAGGGCATCGTCATCGACGCCGAGGAGTATATCGCGGTCAAGAGTCCCAAGGCGAAGGGCAAGCGTTTGTCGAACTATGTGGTGGAGACCGTCAACGAACTCGAGCCGCGCGAAGCGCCGCAAGAAGAGGAACCCACCGTCACCACCGCCGTCATCGACGACGAGGACGACGCTAACGACGACAACACCGCAACCCACGAGGAGAGTCAGGAACAAGTGTTCGACCGGCTCACCGGGCAACAACGACTTTTTGACGACGATGATTTGTAAACTCGCACACCGCCTTGCGCTTGCCGTGGCATTGCTTACCGCGACAACGCAGGTTCACGCTGCCGACACCGACAGCGTGCCCACTCGTCCCGTGCTTGCCATGTGGGAGGCCGGAGTGGGAAGCGAGCACCTTCTCGACACCTACCTCACCCCCATTACCTATGTGGGACCCATGGTGTCGCTGGGATTTGAGCACACACAGGCCACCGGCTTTGCGCCACAACGCGCCATGCGGCAACTGGCGCTGAGCGTGGGCTATGGCCATGTGAAAAATCCGGTGCGAAACAACACCATGCACCACCTGGCCCTGCACGCTCAATGGAGCCTCACAAGACGATGGCAACAGGCATTCCACCCACAACTCGAACTGCAAGCCGGTGGAGCGGCATGGGTGCACGGAGGGGTCATCTACAACTCACAGAATAGTAATAATGTGGTCTCCGTTAAAGCGCAGGCAGCAGTGGCACTGTGCGCCCGGGCGGCATTTGCCACCCGCCTCGGGCGTTACCCAACCATTGTCCATTTGCAGGCCACGCTGCCTGTGCTCGGAGCCTTCTTCTCGCCCGACTACGACGAATCCTACTACGAGATGTACCTGGGCAACCGCAAGCACCTGGCGCACCTCAGTTG
>CACWKM010000187.1 GCA_902761475.1 uncultured Bacteroidales bacterium | reverse complement strand
AATGCGCTGTGCCAACTCCACCTCTTCATCGACGGTGATAAGTTCCTTGCGGCCTATCTCCTGAAGATACTTGTCGAGCGACGCGCTCTCGCGGTTAGTGATTGATTTTGTAATCTTTAGTTGTCTCATCTAAACTTGAAGCCATTAAAGCGTGCAAAGTTAATAATAATAACGCATGTGTGCAATGTTTTATTGCCACATTTTTTTTTCAATGCAAAAATTGTGCCAATATTTGTGCGTGTCGCAAAAAAAATATATCTTTGGAGTTGGAATGTGCTTGTGCGTTGGCATGGTTTTTGCAACATTTGCCATGTGACAAGCAACATGAATTGAAGTTGTCAAATTAACGATTAACCATTCATATTATTTATTATCTTGACTATGAAACAGTTTAGCATTATCATGGCCGTGTTGGGTGGCGCTCTTGCCGGTGCTACCGTGGGTTTGCTGTTCGCTCCCGAGAAGGGTGCCGACATGCGTGCCAAGATTGTGGACCTCCTGCGCGAGAAAGGCGTGAAGTTGCGTGGCGACAAGATGGATGAACTCGCTGCCAAAATCGCCGACGAAATCAACGGCGTGGAGAAGTGATGCCAGCACCACGGTGTGCTCGGCGTCATGAAATGTGACCAATCTCATTAAAACAAACGAATCATCAACGAATTTTTATTGACTTATTATGAAAGGACTCAGCGTATTATATGCTTTTTTGGGTGGCGCATTAGTAGGTTGTGCTGCCGCTATCTTGTTTGCCCCCGAGAAGGGCGAGGATTTGCGTGCGCGCATCAAGGAGCTGCTCAAGAAGAAAGGCATCGACTTCAGCGATGACGAGGTGGAGCAGTTGGTGCGCCAAATTAGCGCTCAAATTGAGGATTGATGCAAGAAGAAACCGACTATAAGCGGCTTTTTGCCGAGGCTCGCAAGCATCTGTCGCTTGAGTGGAACTATGGCAAACTCACTGCCGTAGAGAAACTGGCCGTATTGCTGTCGGGCATTGCCTTTGTGGCGGTGCTCACAGTGATAGGCGCTCTCATGGTGTTCTTGGTGAGTTCGCTGTTGGTGGGCTTGTTGGCCAAGGCGTTGGGCAGCCTCCTGGGTGCCCAGTTAGTGGTGTTGGGCTTGCTGGGATGTGTCATGGCGGTGGTTTTTGCCATGCGCAAGACGCTCATTGTGGACCCGATAGCCCGGTATGTGACACGTTTGTTCCTAACCCCCGACGACGATGGACAACAACAATCTTAATGTTACGCCCAACCCCGAGTGGAAGGGCTTGACGCTTGAGGAATTGCGTTTCCGCCGCGCGATGGCGCTGGTGCGTTGCCAGTTGAGCCGCGAGGCCATGCAGACGTCGGTCGAGGATGTGAAGGAACAGGTGAACACCAACGGTGTGCGCTCCTTGTTGTTCACGAACAAGACAACTATGCGGCTCAAGAAGGTGGACATGCTTTTGCTGGGTTTCAAGGCTGCACGCACCATCTATAGTTTGTGGCGTAAAATGCGTTGAACGGCATTGCGACCACATTCTACAAAGTGATAGTATCTCACACCGCAAGACGACTTTTTTTCGCGAAAAGTTTGTGGTGAACGAAAAAATGCTTAATTTTGCCCCCGTGCTTGCCTCGTGACGGTGACGACACGACCAAGCATGGGAGTATTTTTGATAACTAATTACTAATTAAACAACGACTTGCCTATCGATCGATCATTACGCTTTAGAATAACAAAAACGAAAAGGTAATGAAAGAGTACATCGACATGAGCGACGAGCAATTGATCGCATGCTATGTCAAAGGTGAAAACGAGGCTTTTGACGCTCTGGTTGAGCGCCACAAAAATCGTGTATACACCTACATCTACCATCAAGTGAAGAATGATGACCTGAGCGACGACATCTTCCAGGAGACGTTCGTCAAGGCCATTGTCACCATTAAGCAGGGTCGCTATCAGGAGAATGGCCACTTTGCTGCTTGGGTCACACGCATCGCCCACAATTTGATTATCGACTACTTCCGTCAGACCAAGGCCGAGAATTTGCAGTCGACCGATGTGGCCGAGGTAAATGTCCTCAACCGCAAGGAATTGTGCGATTGCACCGTGGAAGATTCCATCATCACCACTCAAATACATCACGACGTGCGCCGCCTCATCATGGCGCTCCCCGAGAACCAGCGCGAGGTGCTGGTGATGCGCTACTACCGCAACATGAGTTTTAAGGAGATTGCCGACCGCACAAAGGTGAGCATCAATACTGCTCTGGGCCGCATGCGTTATGCCATCTTGAACATGCGCCGCATCGCCGAGGAGCACAACATCGTGCTCACCATGTGATGTGGGGCACACGTGGAATGTTTTACACAGGGTGGGGCAGTCGCGCGCAGGGACCGCCCCACTTTTTTGTGGGTATCACGCGCCCACACGCCCACACAAGGTGAAAATCACTATAATAATCACTATAATAATGGTTAAAAATTTGGTGTGAATGGCACTTTGGCAGTAATTTTGCATTTGCTTTTGTCAAAAATGGCGAAATATTATCATTAAACAAAAATAGAATCATTACTAACGCAGAAAAATGAACGTAAAATTTGAAAAAGTCGACAATGTGAACGCCAGGCTCACTGTGTCGTTTGTCGAAGAAGATTACAAAGCCGATGTCAAGCGCAGTCTCAACGAGTTGGGCCAGCGTCGTCCCATCAAGGGTTTCCGCCCCGGTCATGTTCCCATGGGCATGTTGCAGCGCATGTATGGCATGCAGGTGCTTGCCGACGTGGTGGACCGCAAGTTGAGCCGCGAGGTGAGTAACTATATCGTTGAGAACAAGGTGCCCGTGTTGGGCGAGCCCATGCTCAGCACCGACACGCGCGTGGACTTCAACACGCAGAAGGACTTTGAGTTCACCTTCGACCTGGGACTTGAACCCGAGTTTGACGTGACCATCGACAGCACATTGAACATACCTTATTATAATATCGAAGTGACCGACGAGATGGTGGAGAAGCAAAACGCCAGTTATCGTCATCGCTATGGCAAGGAAGTGCCGGGTGAGGTGTCGGACGAGGAGTCGCACATCACTGGCAAACTCGTAGAACTCGACGAGGCAGGCAACGAGAAGGCCGATGGCATCGTCATGGAGCGCGCCGCCATCTCGCCGAAGTATGACATCAAAGACGAGGAGGCAAAGCCTCAGTTCGTGGGCCTGAAGGTGGGCGACAGCATCGTCTTCAACCCCCACAAAGCCACTGGCGGCAGCGA
>CACWKM010000186.1 GCA_902761475.1 uncultured Bacteroidales bacterium | reverse complement strand
CGGGCATCGACTTCTTCTGCTGATCGTCGACGGTGAGATATTCGCGCTCACCAAAGTGCAGCATGCTGGCCACAAACGACGACGGCCACTGGCGCACAGCACGATTCATGCGCGTAGCAGTGTCGTTATACACCATGCGGCTCAAACGCACGTTCTCCTCATAGCCCCTGATGGAGTCCATGGTGTTCAGGAACATGGTGTTGGCCTTCAGGTCGGGATAGGCCTCGCTGATGGCCATCAGGCGCGAGAACACGTTGCTCAATTCGCCCTCCTGGGCCTTCACGTCGGCTGCCGAGGTCACCGGAGTCTGGCGACGCTGCGAAATCACCTGGATGAGCGTTTCCGACTCATGCTTGGCATAGGCACTCGCCGTCTTGGCAAGCGCAAGCAGCGCGTCCCAACGGCTGTTGAGTTGAACCTCAATCTGGCCTAACGCATTTTTGCAGTTCTCGTCAAGAGTGACAAGTGTACGCTGAGTGCTGAACACATAAAGGGCCACAAATACCACAAAGAGCACGACAAGCCCCAACAAGACAACTAATGCTGTTACCATAATTCTTTCGTTTTATTATTAAATAGGTGAAATTTTTGTCCTTGAAAATGCAAATTTAACGATTTATATCCTATCTTGCAACTTTTCACCCGCCATTATTGCCATGACAACAGCAACCTCATTCTCGGGGCGAGAATGAGGTTGCATGGTGGTGTCGTTTGTCACGCGTGGCGCGTCAGAAAATCTTGTAGGCAAGACGTATTTGAATCATGGGGTAGGCTTTGAACCACGAGACAAAGTGGGTGATACCCGATTCCTTTGACGACGATTTGATTTTCTTGCCGTTGTTGAGCACAAATTCCGGCGCTCCCCAGAACAAGAGACCTGCATCCACGGCGACGCTCAAGCGGTGGTGCTGGGCCATGCTTTGTCCGAAACCAATGCCCAGATAGGGCTTCACCGCCCATGTCTTCATCTTCACGTCGATGTTGTAGTTCTCGTCGGCGGTGAACACGTAGTCGCCAAACTTGAGTCCCACGGGCGGATAGTTGGTGTGGAAAGAAGCGTTATAGTCTTCCACCTTCTGATTGGCATCGTAGAGCGACTGCAGTGCGCCATCGTTGGTGTTGCGGAAGTGCAGGAAGGTGCGGTTGCCAGCAAAGAGTCCGGCAGCAAAATAGAATGGCGTAGGGAAAGGATGCACCTCAGCCATAACAAAGGCATTCCAGAAACGCGGCTTGATGGCGAGTTCCACCTTGTCAACCATCTTTGCCTGCTTGATGGCGTCGTCCTCAACGAGTTGCATCTGAGTTATTTGGCTGGCGGTGTTGATGGCCTTGAACTTGATGTCACCAAAAGCATTGCCACCAATACCGGCACGCAAAGTGACGATGCGGTGCACGGGCATCGCAACATCGATACTGGTGCCGCCCAAACCCACGGAAAGGCCCACGGCAAGGTGGTTCAACATGCCATTCTCGCTGTGAAGTTTCAAGTTTTTGTTCTCCTGGGCGCCCATAGAGGGTGTCAAGAGCGCAATTGCCGCTGTCACCATTGCAACACGGCAAAACTGTGATATATATTGTCTAAACTTTTTCATAACGATTACAAGGCATATTGATTATTTAAAAAATTTCTTATTCGACTTGACAAGCAGGTTGGTGAGCGACTGGCTGAGAGGATAGAAACCATAGAGGTAGTCGCTGGTGTAGGGTGTGCCGCCGTTGATGATGCAGTGCACATAGTCATGGCATGACATGTCCATGGGCATGATGCCCAACGTACCCTCGTTGGCAAGTATGTCTTCTATCACCTTGGGGTGCAGGTTCGACGCGTTGGTGATGTAGCCGCGTGCCGACACCTCGGTATAAGCCGAGCAGTGGTTCACAATCCAAATGTTCTCGTCGCTGGCGGTAGCCTCGCGCGCACTCTTCATCATGGCGAGCACGGTCGATATCTTGGTGGCCATGCGCTTCTCGCTCGTGGTCTTGTAGTAGTCCTGCTTGTAGAGCGTAGCCTTGATGCTCTCGTCCTCCATGTTGTAGATGGCGCAACTGCGCTGCTTGTCGGGATGCACTTCCTCATCTACGTCGGGGTCCTCGTCGGGCCAGTCACAGTAGGCAATGGGATAGTGGAACGTGGGGTTCACCGAACGCAGGTCGTAGCGACTGAGCCACAAAATCTTGCCGCGCATCTCGCCCACAGTGATGTCGGGACGCCAATATTTGACAAACAATCCGTCGTACTTGGGCAACGACAGCACCTTGTTGAGCAAGATGCTCCAGTTTTGCTGGCTCTCCATGCCATTGTCCGACTGGATTTTCACGATGAAGAACTCCGTCGGATGCTTCTTGAGATACTCTTGCATCCAGTCGATAGATTCTTCATAGGTCACGTCCACCTCGGTGAAGCCGTGCGCCAGGCGCAAGATTTGACGGTCCTCGGGTTTCTTGGCGAGGGTGTCGATAGCCACCACCGGACGGAAGTCGAAGAAACGAATGCCATTCGTCATCTGTTCCGAGAATGTCGACACCTGGCTGATTGCCATAATATTAGAGACGTACTTGACAATCGGCGTATAGAATCCCATGCCGGTCATGCTGTCGTGGGTGCCGGGGATGCTAAGTTTGCACACTTTCACATCGTCGCGCACAAGCGACAGCCAGTCGGAAAGCGGCGTGGAAAGATCATAGGGGTGCTGAATTTTGTCCTCATACCCTTCGGAGAAAAGGTAGGGCACGTCCAGCGACTTGTCGTCGTAGTACGGCTCTCCTTTATCCTCGTCACAACTGCTCAGCAGAGCCGCGCCGAGCGTTGCGAGCACCAGGATAACGGAGTAACTCCATCTTGTTTGTTTAAACATGTTTTTCATCTACAAATGATATTAAAAGATTTATAAATAAATTATTTCTCTTGCTCTTGCTCTTGCTTTTGCTCTTGCTCACGTTCATTCAGATGCTTGGTAAACGTCTTCGTCATTTTCTCTGTTCTCTTCTCAAGACGTTTCGAGGAGAAAATGATGAGCCCAACGACTATCACGGCAAAGATGCCGAGCAAACCGCTCTTAGGCATTGTGTTGCCAATGATATAGGCGATAAATGCGGCACCGATGGCAACACGCAATAGTCCAAATGCCGTAATCTTTATACGTTCGGCTTTTCCGCCTTCGTACCAGAGTTTGTTGACATTTTCGCTGTCGCCGCCTTGACGCATCAATGACCAGATGAACGGTGAACTGATTGCCAGCGTTACAGCGGC
>CACWKM010000185.1 GCA_902761475.1 uncultured Bacteroidales bacterium | reverse complement strand
TGATGTAGCGCACGGGATCGATGCGCTCCAGCGTGGGGCCAGCGGTGATGAGCACGCGGCGACCCGTCAGGTCTTGCTCCGGATGCTCAAGATAGGCCGCCACGCGCGCAGCGATGTGTTCCGGTTCTTCCATGCGACCTTTGCCCACCAGATGGCTGGCAAGTTCGCCCGAGGTGGGCTCAATGATGATATTGCCCCACGAGCGCAAGGTGTCGAGATTGCGCTGTGTCGAGGGATGCTGCATCATCATTAAGTCCATGGCCGGAGCCACAAAGACTGGGCAACGCATCGACAAGTAGGTGGTCACGAGCATGTTGTCGGCCACGCCACTTGCCATCTTGCCGATTGTGGATGCCGTTGCGGGAGCAATAATCATGGCATGTGCCCACTCACCCAAGTCAACGTGGCTGTGCCACTCGCCCGTGTTGCGCGTGAAGAATTCGCTGATGACGGGGCGGCCGCTTAGCGTTGACAGCGTGAGCGGGGTGATGAACTCGCGGGCGGCAGGCGTCATCACCACCTGCACTTGCGCACCGGCCTTGACGAGCAGCCGCACCAGCGTTGCTGTCTTATAGGCTGCAATTCCTCCGGTCACGCCCACAATGATATTTTTCCCTGTCAGTGACATCTCACAATTGTTTTGATAGTGATTATTTATTTGTTGGCCTTCATCTCCAACTTGATGCGTGTGAGCGCCTGCTTGGTGTTCTCGGCAAAGTCGCCTCTCATCATCCAGTCGTAGTAACTCGGGTCCTTGGCGCGTCATAGACCATGCGTGCAGCAAGGTCCACCCGCTTTAAGCGCGAAGAGAACTTTGCCAACTGCTCCACATCGTTAGGAAGGCTTGGATAGCGGTCTAACTGAGCCAGCAACACCTCATAGGTGGTGCGGGTGTCGGCCGGCGCAGCATGATGATTCTCCATCTCATGTCCGAGGTAGAACCTGCAAGCGGCTCCCAAATCGCGTGGCTCCATGCGGTGGAAGATGGTCTGCACATCCACAAAACGATGCTTGGCGGGGTCAAAGTTCACGCCAGCGCGCAAGAATTCCTCGGCAAGCATGGGGATGTCGAACTGGTTGCTGTTGAAGCCAGCGATATCGCTTCCCTCAAACACTTGCGCCAACTCGGCGGCGACTTGCTTGAAGGTGGGCTTGTCCAGCAATTCTTTCATCGGGATCTTGTGTACTGCTTGGGCCTGCGGCGAGATGGGCACGCCGTCGGGATTGATGCGCAAGCAGCGTTGTTCCTCACGACCGCCAGGATACACCTTTATCCACGAAATCTCAATGATGCGATCTTTGGTGATGTCAAGTCCAGTCGACTCCACGTCAAAGATGACGAGTGGACGTTTAAGATTCAATTTCATACTCTTCGGTTGTTCGATGACGAAATCACATCAGTGCCCCGCATCACATGATGCTCATGGGCATTTGCAGGATGAGGAGTTCTTCGCCCTCTTGCTGCTCGGCGGGAAGGAACACACCGGCGCGCACGGGGTCGAGCAACTTGAGCACTACGTTTTCGCCGGCAATGTTGTTGAGCACTTCTATCACGTCGCTGTTCTTGAAGCCGATGGTCATCTCCACGCCGTCGTATTCGCATTGCAACTTCTCCTCGGCCGAGGTGGCGTGCTCAAGGTCTTGCGAATTGAGAATCAGTTCGCCCTGCTTCACTTGCAACTTGATGAGTCCACCCACGCTGGCGAAGACCGACACGCGGCGCAGTGCGTTGAGCAGTGTCTGGCGGTCGGCAACGGCCTGATAGGGATTATTCTCGGGAATCACGTTGTTGTAGTTCGGGTAGCGGCCGTTGACAAAGCGGCACGAGAGCGCGTAGTCGGGTGTCTCAAACACGGCGCTGTTGTCGTCGATGGTAATCTTCACCTCGGCATCGCTGTTCTTGTCGAGGATTTGCGAAAGAATGGCGGCGGGTTTGGTGGGCAGGATGAACGAACGCTCAAAATTGGGAGCCACGTTCATTTGTTTGAAGCGCACCAGTTTTTGCGTGTCGCTGGCCACATACACAATCATGTCGGGCTTGATGTCCCAATACACGCCCATAAACTGGGGATGCATGTCGTCGGTGCCAGCCGCAAACAGCGTGTGCTGGATGCCAGCAACCACGTTTTTAGCACTCAGGCTGAACTCTTGCACATTGTCGCTACCTTGCGCCTTCTGAGGATAGTCGTCGCCATTGAATGCCACGATGTTGAATTGTCCCTTGAGGTAAGTGATGACCACTTCGAGGGTCTCCAGGTTCACATCAAAGGTCATGGCGGTGTCGGGCAATTCCTTGAGCAGGCTAAGCATGCGCTTGACGTCGACGGCAAACTTTCCATTGCCATCGGCATTCTGAACCTCCACGTTGGTGGTGAGACGCGTCTCCATGTCGGTGCCCGTAATAATCAGGCGGTCACCCACAACCTCCATCAAGAAATTGTCGAGGATGGCATAAGCGTTCTTTGAACTGATGACCTTGCTCACTGCATTGAGATGCGAAAGCAGCAACTTGCTTTGAATGTTGAATTTCATAAGTCTATCTATAGATAATTGAAGTGAATATTCCAAGTAAGTTGGCACACAAGAAACATGCCCACTTTTCAAACTACAAATATAGTGATTTTATTTTATTCTTGCACCACTCCACCACGAAAAAAAGACCTTCCGTCGCAATTCTGAACCATTTTTCGGCCATTTGTTCCACTGGTGCCGAAATGAGTGGTTACAAGGTGGCACCTGCTAAAAAGTGTGAACAACGTAAACCTTTGCCGAGGTTGAGCAGTCAAACATCACAAAAAACCACTAATTTTGCACCAGTTTTTAAAGATGACAAATACAACAATGAAGAGGATTTTATCATGGGTGGCTTTGTTTGCCATTGTGCTGTTGCCGGTCAGTACAGCAGGGCGTGTGCCTGCAAAGAAGGCGAAGAAAGGGCAAAGCACCACGCAAGTGATTTTTACCGGTGAGATTGCCAAAAAGGTGATTGGCTACGCTGGCCCCACCCCACTTAACATCACAGTGGAAAATGGCCGCATTACCAAGATTGAGGTCTTGGAAAACCAGGAAAGTCCGCAATACCTGAAGCGGGCGGTGAACAAGGTGATACCGCAGTTTGAGGGCAAGACGATAGACGAGGCTTTGAACCTGGACGCCGACATCGCTACGGGTGCCACCTATAGCAGCGAGGCGCTCATCAAAAACATCAAGATGGGCTTGGAAAGTAAAAAGTCGAGCGCCAAGACTTCCCTCTCCGAGAAAAAGACAACGAAAAAAGGTGCGCGCAAGCGCAAGTAACTACCAACAAAAAGTCCCTTGGATGACAACATTCAAGGGACTTTTTTTGTGGGCCGGTGTGCTTAATAGTTGCGCGCGAAAATGACGCGGCGGTGGCTCGGTTTCCCAGTGAGGATGCACTTGCCTTCCTCTTCAGGCGCATCGAGCGGAATGCAACGAATGGTGGCCTTAGTGAGTTCTTTGATGCGCTCCTCGGTTTCGGTAGTGCCATCCCAGTGGGCCAGAATGAATCCGCCCTTCTCGATTTGTTCTTCAAACTCTTCCCAGGTGTCCACGCTGTAGGTCATTTCCTGACGATGGCGCAACGCCTTGTCGTAGATGCCTTGCTGGATGTCCTCGAGCAGATTCTTCACATATTCCTCGATGCCCTCGAGTTGTGCGGTGTGCTTCTCAAGCGTGTCGCGGCGCATCACTTCGACGGTGCCAGCGGCAATGTCGCGAGCGCCAAGCACGAGACGCACGGGCACGCCCTTGAGTTCGTAGTCGGCGAACTTGAATCCCGGGCGCTTGTTGTCGGCATTGTCATACTTCACGCTGATGCCCAGCGCACGCAGACGCTCCACAATGGGATTGACCACGGCGTCGATTTCGCCCAACTGCTCGGCATTCTTGTAGATGGGGACGATAACCACCTGGATGGGGGCCAAATGCGGCGACAGCACCAGGCCGTTGTCGTCGCTGTGAGTCATGATGAGGGCACCCATCAAGCGAGTGGAAACGCCCCACGACGTGGCCCAC
>CACWKM010000184.1 GCA_902761475.1 uncultured Bacteroidales bacterium | reverse complement strand
TATACACCAGTATGTAGAATCCTTGCTCGTTGATGGCCCGTGTGCGCTCGTCGTCGCCCTTGAGTTCCTCGCCCATGCGCTGACGCACAAAGAGCCTGAAGTCCACAATCTCGCCACTCTCGACCCGCGCCAACGTGTGGCGCAAAGCGGCCGTGGCGGCACGGCGCTCGGCCTCGCTAAGTCCCGGACTCGACTGGATGCGACGCATGTAGCGCTCGCCGGTGATGCCACTCGGCGTGCGGCCGTTCACCAGCAGTTTCTTGTCGTGCGTGCGGTCGAACGCGTCGCGCAAGGCTTGCTCGTCGACATAGAAGTCGGGCGTCTTGACCAGGTGGAAAAGGTGCTCGTGCACGTTGCGCAGATGACCTGCCGCCGAGTCGTGAACGCCTTGACGCCTGTTCCACACCACATCGTTGCGCAACAACCAGTGCTGTTCGTCGACAAGCCGCATCACCACGCGCCATGGCACGGCTTGCAGGTTGCCATCGTCGCACGCGTCGGCAAGGTTGAGCCACAGCGAACCGCCGGGCTTGAGCACGCGCCAGGCTTGCTCCATGGCGCCCACAAGTTGATTGACGAACTGCGACAAGTCGATGCCCTTGGCAATGCCCTCGGTGCGCTGGCCACGCAGGCTCCAGTAGGGAGGCGTGGTGACGATGCAGTCCACGCTCTCGTCTTCCATGCGATTCATCACCTGTCGCGCATCGCCCACCTCATAGTGCGGCATCATGCTGCCTCCCAACGAGGCCACGAGGTTGCGCTTGACTTGCGGCAACGGCTCGAGCGGTGCCTCACTCGGGCAAGGGACTTCTTCGGCCACTGCCACGGCAGGGAGTTCCACGCCTAGCGCATCGAGCAAGAGTTGCGAAGCGCGGTCGGCCATCCGGTCGGTGGCTATCAAGCCATAAGCCTGCTCGGCGAGCCATTGTGCCACCAACTCATCGGCATCCACCTTAAAACGGCGGGCAAGTTTCACCACCTGCTCGCGACGAGGACGACGCTCGCCATGCTCATAGCGGCTATACATGGGCACGTCCACTCCAATGTATTTCGCCAAGTCGCGCTGCAACTCGCCACTCTGCTGGCGCAATTTCCTAATGCGTGATGAGAATAATTCCATAACAAAAAAGTGTTTGTCAATTTTTAGCAAATTTACAAACACTTTTTGAATTATACAAGCGCTTCGCGCCAATGTTCATGATGCTTTTTTCTCCTCATCGTGGCGATGACGATGGTGATGGTGGTGGTGATGCCGATGCAACGAGTGAAACAAATACCACCGCATTTTGTGCATGAAATACAACCGATAGGCTATCAGAGCAAGCACGGCACCCACGATGTCGGCAATCCAGTCGCCCAACTCATAGTTGCGGCCGTTGCGCATGACAAGTTGCAATATCTCCATGATGAGGCCGAGCATGATCGAGGCACTGGTGATTGCAAGTTCGATATTGAGGCGGCTGTGGTGCGGCAACTTGAACTTGGCATAGTCCATGATAAAAACCAGCGTGGCGAAGAAATACATGACCACGTGAGCCAACTTGTCGGCGCCCACGAACAGCGGTATTTCCTCGGGAACCGGTTCGGTGGCCAGCGACAAATATAGAATCAACGCCTGCATCAATGCCGACGGCAAGCCTACAGGAATTGACAACAAAAACTTTTTCATTCTCTTGTTGGTGCGGTTTTTCAAGTGATTATTCTCGAAAAGCGCTGCAAATTTACAAAAATAATTCCAATATCTAACCACCACACCCACCGAAAATGGTAAAAAACCATCCTTGGGCATTGACTATGGGGCGTGAGGTTCGGCAATTCGCTAGTCGCTAGTCGCAAGCCACTTTGCAAACAACTTTTCTTGCCTGTGACTTTTACCGAATGACATTTTTTAATAATTTTGTAGTCATTATTCATAATTATTCAAGAGCATGGGACGCATTTCGCAGGTTTTCGACATGAGCCGTCGCGAGCGCTGGGGGCTACTGGCGGTAGCCGTCGTGCTGCTGGCGGCCATTGTCGTGGGATGGCAAGTGCGCCAACACCAACGGGCCGTGCCAGCGGCTCAAGAGCAAGCATTGTGTGAGTTTGTGGCACACGCCGACTCCTTGCGCGCCGCGGCCGACAGCGTTAGCCACCACAAGACGAGACACAAGACGCCAGGCGTCGACGGCAAGAAAAAAACGGCCAGCAAGGCCAGCGCACAGAAAAAGGACAAGCCCCGTTCTCCCCACACCGACCGCTCACTCGCGCCCCTGCCTTCTTACTAATCAACCACTGCTATGAACCAACGAGCAACATTCGCCACACGCATCGGTGCCATCGCCGCCACAGTAGGGTCGGCAGTGGGACTGGGCAACATCTGGCGCTTCCCCTACGAGGCCGGGCGGCATGGCGGAGGGGCATTCCTACTCATCTATGTGGCCTGCGTGCTGGTCATGGGCATTCCCGTGATTACCGCCGAGTTCATTATTGGGCGCTCCACCCACAAGAACGTGCACGGAGCACTCCTCCAACTCGCGCCCAAGCGGCATTTCCACTGGTTTTCCTATCCCTGCATCTTGGCCTCGTTGCTCATCATCAGTTTCTACAGCGTGGTGTGCGGCTGGATTGTGGAATACCTCATACTGGCAATCGGCGGCCACATGAGTGGCCACACGCCGCAGCAATACAGCGCCATGTTCGGGCAATTCGTAGCCAGTCCGTGGCGCAGCGTGCTGTGGACGCTACTGTTCCTGTTAGCCAACTTCGTGGTGCTTCGCCGTGGCCTCAAGCGAGGCATTGAGCGGCTGTGTAACATGCTCATGCCGGCACTGGCGGTGTTGCTGATAGCCTTCTGCATCAACTCGCTGCTGCTGCCAGGCGGACAAGAGGGAGTGAAGTTCCTGTTCAAGCCCGACTTTGCCAGCGTGACGCCACGCGTGGCGGTGGGAGCCATGGGACAAGCGTTCTTCTCGTTGTCGCTGGGGCTGTCGTGCCTGCTCACCTATGCGTCCTACTTCAAGGACAGCGACTCGCTGGTGCGCAACGCCACTGTGGTGGCATCGCTCGACACCATAATAGCCATTCTGGCGGGCGTGATGATTTTCCCGGCAGTGTTTTCCTACGGCATGCAACCCGAGGCTGGCCCAAAACTCATTTTCGAGGTGCTGCCCAGCATCTTCCAGCAAATGCCCGGAGGCAGCCTATGGGCAGTGGCACTCTTTTTCTTGCTCTTTGTGGCTTCCATCACGTCGACCATCTCGATGAGCGAAATTTCCATCGCCTTTTTCCACGAGGAGTGGCACATGACGCGCGATGGTGCCTCGAT
>CACWKM010000183.1 GCA_902761475.1 uncultured Bacteroidales bacterium | reverse complement strand
GAGGAAGAGTACTTCCTGATTGACGACACCCAACTCGGCGAGTCCATCGAACTGGTTCCGGGCGAGGACGGAAAGAAATTCCACATCGCAAAGGCCAGCACCTACCAACTTGAGTTGAAGAATGCTGCTGGCGAGGAATTGTTTGGCGCACCTGCTGCCGAAGGCGCTCCCGCACTCGTGATTACCGACATCGCTCCCTCGGCTATCAAGGACATCAACCTCGACGACGTGGTCAGCGTGAAGTATGTGAACGTGGCTGGTCAAGTGAGCGCAACCCCGTTTGAGGGCGTGAACGTGATGATTATGACCAAGGCCAACGGCACTACCAAGATTGTGAAGGTCATCAAGTAAGGACAACACAAGTGAGGACGTGCCCGCCACGTCCACCACACACCCACAGGAGGGCAGCCCGTCATTGGGCTGCCCTCCATTGTTTTTTACCAAGCACGGTCTCTCATCCTCTCCCATCCTCTCTCGCTACTTGCGAGGCTCCATGTGGATGGTGACGTGGGTGTTGTGGCCAAATCGCTGCTTCAGGCGCTGCTCGATGGCGGTGGCCTGGTCGTGGGCTTGGGTGAGCGTCACGTCGCCGGCCATGCGCACGTGCACCTCGATGGCCAGGCGGTTGCCCAAGCGCCGAGTGCGCAAGTTGTGCGGCTCACTCACTTGCGGAAACGACGTGATAATCTGCTCTATCTCCTGCTCCACCTCTTGCGGCAGCGAGCCATCGGTGAGTTCGCCCATATTGGTCTTCAGCAGGTCGAACGCCACCTTGGCGAGCATCATGCCCACCACTATCGATGCCACCGGGTCGAGCACCGTCCATCGGTCGCCCAGCATGATGGCACCGCCAATGCCCAGCGCCGCGCCTATCGACGACAACGCGTCGCTGCGGTGATGCCAGGCGTTGGTAACCACCGCCGTGGAGTCGAGACGACGGCCGGCAGCCACGGTGTAGCGATAAAGCGCCTCTTTCACGGCTATCGAGAACAAGGCGGCCCACAACGCCACCTTGCCGGGGCTCTGCAACTGCTCGCCGCCAGCCCAGGCGGCCAACTTGAGCGCGCCAGCCACGATGATGCCTATCGCAGCACCCAGCAAGGCGAGGCCTATGAGGAACGACGCCACCGTCTCATATTTGCCGTGGCCATAGTCGTGCGACTCGTCTTGGGGCTTCGCGCTCACGCGAACAAAGGCCAGCACCACCACATCGGTCACAAAGTCGGACAGCGAGTGGACGGCGTCGGCTATCATCGCCGCGCTGTGGCCCACCACGCCGGCAACAAACTTGAAGATGAGCAGCGCCACATTGCCCACGCTGCCCACAAGTGTCACTTTATAGATTTCACGCTCGCGGTTCATCTTCGCCACAAATTGTCACGGCAAATGTAGCCACAATTTCTCGAAACTCCAACACTCGCGAGCACATTTGTATCGCCAGCACCATAAAACAAAAAAACACAAGGTGTAAAAACTTTTTTCCTTTAATAGACAAATTATTACGAAAATGCTACTATCTTTGCACATCAACCAAATCGTTACGAATTATGTTCCAACTAATTGACCTTCCATTTAAAGAGGACCAACTGGCTCCTGCCATTAGTGCCGAGACGATAGCATTGCATCATGGCAAACATTTGGCCACCTATGTGAGCAACCTGAATAATCTGTTGCCAGGCAGCGGTTTTGAAGACAAATCGCTGGAAGAGATTGTGGCCGCGGCCACGGGCGGAATTTTCAATAACGCCGGGCAGATTCTTAACCACAACCTCTATTTCACTCAGCTACAGGCCCCAAGCGAGGGGAACCATCCCACCGATGAACTCGCCAAGGCCATCGACGAGCAATTTGGTTCGTTCGCAGCATTTAAGGAGAAATTTACGGCAGCCGCCGTCACCCTCTTCGGCTCAGGCTGGGCATGGCTCGCCAGCGACGACAGCGGCAAGCTACACATCCTTCAAATGCCTAATGCCGACAACCCCATCACCAAAGGGATGAAACCGTTGACGACATTCGATGTGTGGGAGCACGCCTACTATGTCGACTACCGCAATCGTCGCGCCGAGCACGTTGCGGCCATGTGGCAACTCCTTAACTGGGACGAAATTAACCGACGCTACCGGCAGTAACCGACTAGCGACACAGAATAGTATTTTTTATTCATAACCAAAATCACTTTATATTATGACTTCCAAAACCTTACAGATGATAAGCCGTGCCGCGCTCACATTGGCCTTGTTGCTATCCATGGCGTTGCCGGCCATGGCCTATGAGGAGACGCTCAACAACGGAGTCGAAAAATTCAAGTACATTCTCGACGGCGAGGTCACCAATAATGGCACAAGCCGAACATCGAACTGGGGGCCAGCTGTCGTTGCGCAGAGAAGTGGCTTGGAACTGAGTCATGGCACAGGCAGCATTCATATCGAAGCCAGTCAGGTGGCGGCAAAGAACAAGAAGTACACAATAAGGGTCACCGTGAGCTTCTATGATGGCTCGGACAGAGATGCCGCTGGAAACAAAGTTCCTGCTGGCGCCGATTGGGTGGGTAATCTCATTATGGCCGATGGCTGTGGGTGGCATGAGGTTCACAATGAGAAGTTCTCCAAGGACTTTAAATTGCCCGATAAAACAAAATTTGTTACCGTGGGAGTACCTTGACGGCCTCCTGCAAGAAAATTGCTGGCAAAAAGAACTACGACGACGTGAAAGTAGACATCTATGCCACAACTACCGATGGCAGCACAACAAGCCTGAAAAAGAAATCGAGTGAGTGGTCGGCCACAGTATCGGCCACGGTGCCTAACAACGCCAAAGAAGTGACGATGGAAATGACTCACAAAGGCAGAATGGGCAAATTCAATTGTTATGTCACTTGGAAAGTGACCAAAGAATCATCGGGCTCATCGTCAAATTCTACCTCCTGGGACGATGTGGGCGCTCTTGACCGCTGCTCAAAATGTAACGGGCAATTCAGCAACTATTATGTGAACAGCTTCGTGGGTAAAGTGGGTATCATGTGCAACTCCGACACCCAGAAGAAATCACGCGAGCTAGATGTCGTCTCCGCCACACAAGAGCCCATCTATTACAACGACTACATTTATACTGGCAGCGAGGACTTCCTGATTCTGGACAGCAACGATGAGAATGATGTGCTGAAGATTATGGGTAACTCCAGAGTGCTTCTGCAGAAGCGTCTCGCCAATGGCAGCGACCGTTGGGTAGTGTACAAAGGCAGCATTGTGGGAAAGAGCTTGAAACGTGCCGCCGAACCTTCATTCCAAATGTCAACGTGTACCGCTACGCCAACAGGCACCACCTATGTGCTCGAAGACGACGGCAAGACCT
>CACWKM010000182.1 GCA_902761475.1 uncultured Bacteroidales bacterium | reverse complement strand
GAGCAGCAAACTTGGCAAGACCGATATAATAGTAATCCTTGCCATTGACGGTGATCTTGTTCACAGGCCAATTGTACACGCGCTGAGGGTCAAGTTCTGCGCTTGTCAGTGCCGTATTGTTCGATAGGTCAAGCGACATCAGACCGCTGTACCAACCGCTCACCGACTTCAGTTTCGTGTTTTGGCTGAAATCAACACTCTTTACCTTCGTGCCAATAAAGTTGACATCCTCAAGCTCAGTGAAATACTGGATGCCCTCCATGCTTTCCATGTCCTTATATTCTGCGAAATTAAGGATGAGATCCTTTGCATGCTCACCCGTCAGTTCCTCTGGAGTAAGCCAGTTGTCCGCGGTCTCAGCCACAAGGTTGCGGGCGAGGTTAGCGCGGAAGTTTGCATCGGGGAAGTGCTCCTCATCGAAAG
This sequence comes from uncultured Bacteroidales bacterium, assembly GCA_902761475.1. Lineage (GTDB taxonomy): Bacteria > Bacteroidota > Bacteroidia > Bacteroidales > Muribaculaceae > Sodaliphilus. Next base: position 3,034 of record CACWKM010000182.1, on the reverse strand, counting down.
GAATACCACCAATGGCCGTGGTGTATACTGCATTCTCCCATGTGACGGTCACTGGCATCGAGATTTTCCTGCGAGGCCTGTCGGGGGTAGCATCATAGCTATAAGAGAAACTCTTCGTTTCGGGGTTAAGCAAGAGCACCTTGCCGGGGAAGGCGTTAGCGTCGAGGCCTTCCGAGAGGCCGCCTGCCACGGGCGTGCCCTCAAACACCTCGCAATTGTGGTTCCAGTTTGCGCGCTCCGGATCGAAGTGCACAAAGCCATTGCCCATCTCGCCTTCGTAAGCCGTCATCTGCTCGGCCAGCGACTGGTCGAGGTTCTTGTGCTCCTCGTTGAGCCACACGAAATAATAAGTCTTACTGTTGTAGTCCATCTTGTAGACCTTATCTAAGGCAACGTTCTGCGAGGGATAACCAATACTTACGTTATTGAGATCATTCAGTCCCTCACAGTTAAGCGAGGCAAGCTTGTTATCAGTAACATGCAGTTTGGTAAGTGCCGTATTTGCCACATTCAGAGCGCGCAACGGGCTTGCCTCAACAACCACTTCGGCCAGGTTATGGTTATTGGACAAATCAAGTTGGGTCATCTTGGTACCACCGGAAGTGAGTTTCTGTAGGTTGCTGAAGTGCTCAATGCCCACCATGCTCTCAAGGTTCGAGTTGGAGCATGAAATCTCGGTGACTGTTGCCAGTTCGGCGTCAGTCCATACGCCATCTGCAACTGCCTCAGCAAAATGGCTGGAGAGCCAACTGCGGAAGTTTGCATCTGGGAAGTTCGCTTCGTTAAAAGCGACATCTGCGTGTGTAGGCAACGCGGCTGCCAATGATAGCACCAGCGTCAGCATTGCCATTTTCATGCGGTGTTTTTTCATTTTCCACTATCTTTTTTTGCCCCTTGTCTCCCTAAAGAGGCATTAAAACATTGTAAAAAACGAGGAAACTTGTCTTGAATTTATCAACTCAGTTTTTTAGGCTAATTCGGCAACAGAGCGCACAGTGGCATTGGTCGTTTTTTGATAATCCATAAGTGTGGCAACCCTATTGATTATCATAACCTCATGGTGGAATAGCGTAAAATACTAAGCAACAAAAGCAGAATCGTTTTTTCTTATTATACAACCAAATTGTGCCTTGCCATCGGCCACCCCAACGGGCACCTATAGCAATATAATCACATGCAAATATAGTGGTTTTTGATAGGACTACCAAATATAATTACCGATTTTTCGTTGCTTTTTTTTAGTTACTTGTTTACAATTAGCCGTAAACCGTTGTTTGACAAGACGAAAGCAAAACCCGACAAATAAAGGAAAAATGACAAAACCAGCGTCGGGGCAGGCCACTACTACAATAGCAGCCACAAAAAAAATCGCCCCTCGAACCGATTTCGGTTCTTGGGGACGATGATAGCATCGATGTGCTGTGGCTTAGGCATCCTTGACCTCCCAGCCCAGTGCCGACGCGCCGAGCACGGCAGCGTCGCTCTCCTTGAGTTCGCTCACGAGAATCTTAATCTTACCCTTGAAGATGGGCATGATGTTCTTCTCGAAAGCATCGCGCACCGGCTTCATGATGAGTTCGCCGCTCTTGGTGAGTCCGCCGAAGAGCACGAAAGCCTCGGGGCTGGAGAACACGGCAAAGTCGGCGAGCGCCTCGCCCAGGATGGTGCCCGTGTAGTCAAAGATTTCCTTAGCGAGTTTGTCGCCGGCGATGGCGGCGTCATACACGTCCTTGCTGGTGATGGTGTCGATGTCGAGTTCACGCAGTTTCGACTTCTCGGGGCGAATCTCGAGGAACTCGCGGGCAGTGCGTGCCACGCCAGTAGCCGAGCAGTAGGTCTCGAGGCAGCCCGGGCGACCGCAACCGCAGATGCGGCCGTTGTGACGCTTCATCGTCACGTGGCCCAGTTCACCGGCAAAACCGTCGTGGCCATACACCATCTGGCCGTTAATTACGATACCGCTGCCCACGCCGGTGCCCAGCGTAATCATGATGAAATCCTTCATGCCGCGAGCCACGCCATAGGTCATCTCGCCGATAGCGGCGGCATTAGCATCGTTGGTGATGATACACGGAATGCCAAACTTCTTGGTCACCAGTTCAGCAAGGGGTATTGGAGTGGGCCAAGGCAGGTTCACGCCGTCCTCAATGATGCCGGTATAATAGTTGGCATTGGGAGCGCCGATACCTATACCGTTAATCTTATCCTCGGCATCGTTGGCCACGATGAGACGATGAATCTCGGTGTAGAGTTCGTCGATGTAGTTGTTGATGTCGCTGTGCTTACCAGTCTTGATGCTGTCGCTGGCAATCACATTGCCGCGGGCGTCCACAATACCGAAGGCGGTGTTCGTGCCGCCCATGTCGATACCTATTACATAAGGTTTTGCCATGATGATGATAATTGTTTGTTGATAATAGTTTATGTTGGTTAAATGATAGTTCGATGGCAACGATGATTGCGATTGACAAAGTTAAGGCTTTTTATTGAGATTTGCCACACTTTGGCTGCAAAAAGTTTTAGAACGACATCTGCAAGCGCACGTTGAACTGTCGGCGCGTGAGGTAGTTGGGCACGGCATACTGAATGCTGTTCACGTCGGTCACCCAGTAATAACTGCTCACGTTGGAGATGTCGAACAGGTTGAACACGTCCACACCGAGCCAAATGCTCTTGAAGTGGCTGAGAAAGCCCGTGGTGGGTTTGTGCTCCGGCCCCACGAGCATGAACGACAGCCCGATGTCCACACGCTTGTAGGCCGGCTGGCGGAAGTAGGAGTCGGCGCGCGTGAGACGCGGGGCCGTGGTGGGCAAGCCGTCGCTAAAGATGCCGCGCAGGCTGAACTTGAGACGTGGCACCTTGGGGAAATAGTCGGTAAAGAACACCGCCAGACTGTAGCGCTGGTCGGTGGGGCGCGGCACCTTCACGCCGTTGAGTTCCTCCTGCGTCTTCATCAGCGAGAAACTTATCCACGAGTCGGTGCCCTCCACAAACTGGCCAAACAACTTGAAGTCCACGCCGGCAATATAGCCCT